>JAUVOZ010000124.1 GCA_030598885.1 Anaerolineae bacterium
ATTACCTAAGGGACAAAGGTTATCGCGAACAGGAATTAAAAGACTCAGGGATGGTCGCAGAACGGGATTCGGGTGGCATCTACGACCGTTTTCGTCACCGGATAATGATCCCCATCCGTGACGTTAGGGGACGGATGGTAGGATTTGGGGCGAGAGTGGTCGACCCCGAAGATGTCCCAAAGTTCCTGAACTCTCCACAAACCGTGTTGTTCGATAAAGGCCGGATGCTATACGGTCTGGATAAAGCTCGTAAAGCGATCAGGATGGCCGATCAAGCGGTAATTGTTGAGGGCTACATGGATGTGATAGCCCTACACCAGGCTGGGTTCGCCAATGTAGTTTCACCTATGGGAACCGCGCTCTCTGAAAGCCAATTACGTTTGCTCAAACGTTACAGCCGCCGAATGATCCTCGCTCTAGACGCGGACGTAGCTGGAAGTCGGGCAACCCTGCGTGGTTTGACTGTGGCGCGTGAGACGCTTGAGCGACAACCCGACCCGATATTTGATACTCGCGGCCTGGTGCGTCACGAAGGTCGCATAGATGCTGATATTCGGGTTGTCACCCTTCCCGAGGGGGTTGATCCCGATGAAGTAGTGGCTCACGACCCGGCGGCTTGGTCGGACCTGATTGATGGCGCCCAGACGGTAGTCAATTACGTTGTAGAGGTCCTCACTACTGATCATGATCTCGATGATCCCAAAGTCAAGGCGGAGATTGCTCGCCAGGTGATACCGTTGATCGAGGATGTCGCCGACCCAGTTGAGAGGGAAGCATACCGCCAGAATCTGGCCCGGCGGCTTAAAGTGGACGAACGGGCGTTGATGGCTTGGCGTCAAAGGCCTCATAGCCGCCGATCTCGTCGAGGTGTTTCGACCGAGGCAGGAGTGGAAGGTGTAGTGAGCAAACGGGTGGAGTCCCCGATTGAGCGTTTCTGCTTAGGTGTATTGTTGCGCGACCCGGAACTCCTTTACCGGGTTGATCGTAAGTTACAGGCGCTATCTCTGGAGAGATTGTCACCCCAGAACTTTACAGGAACAGAGCATCAGGTTATCTTTCAAGCTGTACAGGAAGCGTTGACCCAGGAAGAGGAAGAACCAGCCCATCACTGGCGGAATTGCATTGAGATGCCTCTGCTGACATTAGCTGATTCATTGCTAGCTGAAGTTATTGACTTCGATTTCACCCAACCCAGGGTGATCGAGGAGATCATGACCAACTTCCTACGTCTGCGAAAGCGTAATCTGGAGTTGACCTTAACCCATCTGAGGTTTCAACTTTTGGCGGTCCAGGAAGGTGAGTCGTTCGAGGAGGGACAGGATGGAGATGTGTGGCATCACATGCGCAAGGTGCAACACATTGCCTCTGAGAAGGACCGGTTGGATCGAGCTCTAGCTGGTCATGGTGGAAATCGTCCAACGACACTGATCGCAGAGGAACGGTAAAAAGGGATTAGCGAGCGTATGTCATCGTCAAAGGAACATCCTAAAGAATTCGAACTCGAACCCAAAGACGAACCACTGGTTGGTCAAGGGGATGCGGTTGATGTGGTTGGAGGAAAATCCCTCAAAGTCGAACCTGATTTTAATGAGTTATCCTCGCATTTGGAAGGGAAAGTGGACGAGGGCCAAGATATTGTTGAGTTACCCTTGGTGGTTGAGTTGAGTGATGACCCAGTCAGACTGTACCTTAAAGAGATTGGACGTGTCGAGTTGCTCAACCCAGATCAGGAGCTGTGGTTGGCGGTCCGTATGGATGCTGCTCGTCGGTTGGAGTTGCTCGAGTCGGGCCGTGCTTCTCGTCGAAGAGTCGGGGAAACTGCCGTCGCGGTGCAACAGGCACTGTTTGACGATATGCGCACTGCATGGAAACGGGTTGTGGAAGATGCGCACAGGCTAGACCAGCCAGTTCCAGACCTAAGACTCATTCTTGAAGAAGCTCGTCAACTCCGGCAAGCCTGGGATGTCGTAACTGTCTCCTATCTGCGGACGTGGCTCGATAACGAAATGTGGGGATCCGATCCAACCTGGGAACAGGTGGCCCGCAACGCGCTGGAGGTTTTCCTTGCGCTCTACTTGTTCCCGACGGATGTGCAGGAGCGCCTCTCTGAGCGGCTGGCGAATGGTAAGCGCCTACCCATCAGTAGAACCTTCAAACGTTGGCTGGCGGATCCGAAGGAACTAAGATATGAAACTCGGATCATTGTCGGTCTGGCTGAGGAGGCGCAAGCGGCATTGATCAGAGCTAACCTACGCCTGGTGGTTAGTGTAGCGAAGCGTTACATGGGTCGAGGGATAGCTTTCTTGGACCTGATACAAGAGGGGAATATCGGGTTGCTGCGTGCGGTTGAGAAATTCGATCCTGCGAAGGGCTATAAATTCAGCACCTATGCAACCTGGTGGATTCGTCAGGCGATTAGCCGGGCAATCGCCGATCAGGCCCGAACTATCCGTATTCCAGTGCACATGGTTGAAACAATCCATCGCTTGATGCGCGTTCAGCGGCGGTTGGTTCAAGAGCTTGGACGCGATCCGACCTCTGAAGAGTTGGCTCTAGAGATGGAACTGCTCGAACCTGAAGATATTATGGCGATCAGATCACGAGTTGAAAGCGAACCACTCGACCCGATCTTGGAGCGTAAATGGCGACGAGCCGCTGCCAGGGTACGTCGCATTATCCGCATCGCTCAGGAACCAATGTCGCTTGAAACTCCAGTAGGTGCAGAGGAATCCAGCCAATTAGGCGACTTCATCGAAGATGACACGATGCCTGAACCGGTGGACGCGGCTGCTAAAGAGTTGCTTAAGGAACAGGTTCGAAACGCTCTCTCGGTGCTTACCGAGCGCGAGCGCCAGGTGCTCGAAATGCGCTTTGGATTGCGAGATGGCAAGGACTACACACTGGAGGAAGTTGGTAGACATTTTAAGGTCACTCGCGAGCGAATCCGCCAGATTGAGGCAAAGGCGTTGCGTAAGCTCCGTCATCCAACACGTAGCCGTCACCTGAGAGACTATCTCTACTAAACTCCCCTGTGCGTTTCATAATTGTCTTCTATCACTCCGAATGTCGTGAAAGGTACCGGCAACCATCCTTCCACATTTCTTGGAGAACGACTTGAGCCATCGATATCCATCGGAATCGATGGCCATGCATCGTAAGCTCCAACTCACGTTTGTCACAGATCGTACTTAGATTAGAAGTTTCCACTTGAGTTTTAAGATCTTTGAGACGAGCCTGTCTTTCTGGCAAGCTATCGATTGTCAAGATGCGGTCGATCTCTTTATCAAGGGCGATTGCTCGTGTGATCCTCTTATCGGTTGCAGTTGCGATAGAGGACTCTATCAAACCATATTCTCCCTTTAGAAGGTTCAACCTTCGCCCGGCTTCATAGGTCGCCGACACGATAGCATTGCGATCCATCCATCTCGTCTCATAATTTAATGCGTATTTCCAGCTGGGGGCTAGCAAGGCTTGGCGATGTTCTTCCAGCGTGCGAAAAAATAGGTGGTACCCATGACGCTCCGGTTCTTCAAAAGCCCGGCTGCCAGGGTCTAAGAAAGGAGCCAAGGGGGAGATAAATGGAGCAAGGCGTTTTTCTCCATTGGAAGTATAACGGCTTATTAATTGACCACAGTAATCGACTGTCCCCATGACCGATTCGAAGGTCTGTTTTGGCAAACCCACCATAAAAAACACATCGAGCCTGCGGCAACCGGCATCGAGCGCGCTGGCGATTGTTCGTTCGATCGCTTCCGTACTGTAGGGACGACCGAAGGTTTTTCGCACCTGATCGTCGTGAGATTCAAGTGAGATTTCTATAGTGAAGTCGGGTAGTGCTCTTGCGACGCGATTGAAGAATTTGGGTTGGGCGGCATCAAACAACTCAAGGATTATTGGTTTCTTAAACCCGGCAATTGCATCCAGGAAGCGATTGGCGTAGTCATCTCCAGCCTGACGGATATCCCCTAATACGAAAATTGGTCCTCGACTAAACCTTGAGACACTCCGTATGTCAGATGCTAGTTCTTCTGGCTTCCGAAAGGAAGGTTTCTGACGGGCATGGAGCTTTCGGAAGGCGGAAGCGGATCCTCCACATGTAAGGCAATTGTGTGTGCATCCGCGGGCGCTTAGAACCGCGGTGATCGGATAACGGATCCAGGTATTAAAAGGTAAAAAATTAGCCAGATCGCGATAGCGTATAACCGATTTGAGGACGTGGCTATAATCCAATAGAAGTCCATCAAGATTTTGAGGGCAGTGGCTTAGGGGGTTCACATGAACCTGTTGCTCAGAATCCTTCCACACCAAATTAGGGACAGATTCGAGTTGACGGTACTCTGCAGATCCGACATGTGGCTGTGCTTGTCCTCCTGAGCAAATGTAGTTCAGCAATTCTAAGACTGGGTGTTCGGTGGAATCGCCGCGCATCACAAAGTCGACCTCATGCCGTTGGGCCAGTTCTCGGTGGAAGTATGTTGAGGAGAATCCGCCGAAAAGGATGGATCGATTGGGATGTAAACGCTTCACAATACGGGCAATTTCAAGCGAGCCGTGAGCGTGAGGTAGCCAGTGAAGATCGATCCCAAAGACGGCAGCGTCCATTTGGGCTATGTTGGCTTCAACATCAAAATTGGGGTCCTTGAGCATTCGCAGAGCTAGATTGGCAATACGAACGCGGTATCCATTCCGTT
The DNA here is from genome assembly GCA_030598885.1 of Anaerolineae bacterium. Taxonomy (GTDB): domain Bacteria; phylum Chloroflexota; class Anaerolineae; order Anaerolineales; family E44-bin32; genus DUEZ01. Next base: position 4,692 of record JAUVOZ010000124.1, read on the forward strand.
CCAGATACTCGGCGATGCTGGTAAAACCGATTGGATACATCTCAAATACCGGCGTCGAGGGAACCAGATCACTAATAGGTCCATAGAGGATGGATTTGCGTCGAAAATCATACACGCTAGGTGCGTGGATAAGTATCAAACCGCATTGACTCAAGTCTTACTCCTTATCAAATTCCTTTTCCAGGGTAAAAATCGGTAAAGATCCATCTCTCGGTTCCTATAAGAACAAGGCAGTCGAGTTCTTATGCACCCGTCGCTGATCTGATCCACGAGGAGATAGGTCTAGATTAAGCAGGTTGATATAGAGATATCGCTAGGAGACTCATCAGTTGAATAAGAACGGCTGGCAACAACGGTTGAACTCTAGCATGGGCTGAAATTTGTGTCAACGCTGGATGAAAGGGTAGAAGTGCCCTCAATTGATTAGCGGGTAATTGGGTAAGGAGCCAGCTTATTGTATAGTTGGGGAAGTGAGGAGTCAATAGTAGAGATTGAAAATGACCGCAACGCGAGCACACTTGTGGATCTCCGGTCAGGTGCAGGGAGTGAATTTTCGCTACTACACCCGCCAGCAGGCGCTTCGCCTGGGGCTCACAGGCTGGGTACGCAATATGTGGGACGGAAGGGTGGAAGTGCTTCTGGAAGGGGAGGAGGCGATTGTTCGCCAGATGGTCGATTGGTGCCATACCGGTCCATCAGCAGCATATGTGGTTGGGGTGGAGATCGAGTGGGAATCACCCTCTGGAACCCTAGATAATTTTGATATCCGAATGACAGCCAGTGGGAGGTAGTCTTCATGGCCAAGCCCAAGATCGATGCTTACAATTTTGGTCGGATCGTGATCGACGGACAAGTCTATCATCAAGATGTGATACTCCTCCCGGATCGTGTGTTACCCAATTGGTGGCGCGTCGAAGGCCACTCGCTGGCTCTTGAGGATCTGCAGCAGGCTCTTGGTTGCTCGCCGCAGGTGTTGGTGATTGGTTTGGGAAAGTACCAACAGATGAAGGTGCCAGAGGAGACCCGGGAGCAGATTGAAGCGGTTGGAATCCGGTTGGTAGCTCTGGAGACTGGTAAGGCCTGTGAAACTTATAACCAACTGCGCGAGCAGGAGCACGTAGTTGCTGCGTTGCACCTTACTTGTTAGGGAACGGGTAGGACTTGGTCGAGAGGCGTCTTATGATAGGTTGACATCGTGGGTAACCCCTGATGGGTGATTGTGATAGAGCGTACGATGCTTATTGAGAGATGAGGAGCAGCGAGACGGGACGAACACCGGTAAGACCATCCGGTGCGAACGGCGGCCTTCGGCCCTACAAGATCACTAGGATCCCGTCTCGCTTCCCTTACAGGATGCTTCGCGATGCTCGCGGGACGAACACCGGTAAGACCATCCGGTGCGAACGGCGGTCTTCGAC
>JAUVOZ010000144.1 GCA_030598885.1 Anaerolineae bacterium
CATTATTTCATCCCACGCAAGGCGCTCAACGTATAGGTCCTCATCGACATCGGGGGTGAGTGGCGCCGGTGTTAGATTCCCAACAAGGAAGAAGTGGAGGTATTCGGTCGAGTAGCCGGGAGCCATGAACGCCCCACCAAGGGGAACTAGATATGAGGGGGACATACCAATCTCCTCTCGGCACTCTCGAACTGCACAAGTTTCGGGGTCCTCCCCAGGGTCCAACGTGCCTGCGGGTAACTCAAGCAGTGTTTTGCCGGTTGGGTGGCGGTATTGGCGAACGAACCAGATGCGCTGGTCATCATCGACAGGGATCATGACTACAGCACCATCATGCTCGACGACGTCGACCCGCATCGTTTGACCAGTTGGGTTTTCAACTTGATCGATCCGTACTCCGAACACCTTTCCCTGGAATATCGTCTCAGACTGTAGCACGCGGTAAGCCATTGTGCTCTCCTAGACGTGAGCGGGGGCAGACACGTACGTCTGCCCCTCGGTTGATATTACTTTTTATCGAAATGTTGGTCAGCATAGCGGATGCATCTACGACTGTGGAGCGAACCAGATTGGAATCGCCGCCTTTAATCGAAGCAAATTCCGTTTGGATCTGACGCAAGCGCCGGGTTGTTCAGGGAATGATCAACTCCTGACCAGGTTGGATCATCCTCGGATTCACAAGATTATTGGCGTCGATGATGTCCTGAGGATCGACACCGTATATACGGGCGATTTGCCAGATCCACTCACCCGGTTTTACTTTATGCACCGTTCCGCCTGCCTCAGTGGTCCCGGGCGTACCAGTCGCCTCAGGCGAGACAGAAGGCACGGGAATCTGCAGGACCATGCCCGTCTGGATCGAACCGGGTGACGTCAACTCGTTGAGGTCGATGATCTCCTGCGGGTCGACGTCGAAACTACGGGCGATTTGCCAGATCCAATCACCCTGTTTGACGGTGTACTCAGTCACCCCCATGGTTGTGGGGGTGGCCTCCGGGGTAGCTACAACCGGTGTTCCGGTAACTATTGGAGTGTTGGTTGCCTGTGGTTCGCCCTTAGCACCTTCGGCGACTTGCGCTGTTTGGGTGAGAATAGCCGAGCGCACAGCGTCCATCGTGGCCTGCGTATCGTCGACCGGCGTTTCCTGCGCCTCTCCTTCGTCGGAGGGTAGTGGCGTTGAGGCTGAACGTGTGCAGGCTGTGAAACTGAGGGCGATAATGACAAGTATAGCTGGCACCAGGTATTGCAGACGCGATTTACCCATTGGCTCCTCCAAGTGGATCAACGGATCGATTTGTATGGATCACATATCCAGTTCGATACACATTTATCGCTTGAGATCCAGTTGACATAAATATTTACTCACTATTCACCAAATTGAGGTTATGAGCTACCCCAAAATGATCTTCAAGCGCGCATGGTAGCACAGGTGTTTGGGCGCGTCAAGCGGGGTAACGGATATAAATTGAGTTGCAAGAGACGTGCCATTTATTTGATCATCCTAGAGAATGCAGTGAAATTGCACTAAAAGTGCACTACGCGAAGCGGCCTGGCTATAGAGTTAGCCAGGCCGTAGATTTGAATGGAATGGGGTTATGCGGAAATTGCTCGGGCGAGTTGAGGGCGGAATTTGTAGCCGTAGACTAGCATCCCTCGCTCACCATCAGAGCGTAATCTGCGGGTTACCATCTCAACCGGCATGCCGATTTCAACCGTCTCATCTCCCATATCGGTGAGCTGAGCAGTGAGCATTGGGCCTTCTTCCAAGCGGACCAGCGCGATGGTGTAAGGGGCGTTTTCCTCATACCCCGCAGGAGCTTGATAAACTGTGGTAAAAGAATAAACCTCACCGCGGCCACTAAATTGAAAGAGGTTGCGGGCATCTTCACCACACGCGGGGCAAAAATCCCTGGGGGGGAAGATTTTCTCCTTGCAATGTGGGCAAATCTCACCCATCAATGTGTACCGTTCTTGTTTCAATCTCCAGTGCCGTGAAGCTTCCATAACCCGCCTCAAGAAAAAATTGTATCCACCAGTTTAGGTGTTCAAGACTCTCAGGAGCTATCAGATCCCTCTCAAGAGCCATCCACCAGTTCAAGAATATGTGTTGCCGCTGTCGCCCCAGTACCGCCGAGGCATTGTACCATTGCAATTTTTGCGTTGGCGATCTGGTTCTCACCAGCCCGACCTTGAAGCTGAAGGGTTGCTTCGGCCAGTTGATATACCCCTGTGGCACCACCAGTGTCACCTCGGGCTTTGGAACCGCCAAATGTGCAAATGGGGATCCGCCCACTTCGGGAAATGGCGCCGTCTAAGGCAAGCCGCCATCCCTGACCGCGTTCGGCGAATCCAACCGCTTCAAGGGATAACGCCGCGTACACAGAGTACTGATCGTGTAACTCAAATAAATCAATGTCGTCGTGTTTCAAACCAGCTTGTTGCAGGGTCAGCTTGGACGACTCGGCTGATGTGTAAAGTTCCAATGGATCAGTTCGATCGTGTAAAGCCACTGCAGTGCTAATTGCCGCCGAGGCTGCGATCCGGACCCTTGGATGGGGAAGCATATTGGGCGAACCATCATCTCGAACAAGAAACAACGCCGCCGCACCGTCTGCAATGGGAGCAGCATCGAACATGTTAACCGGTTCGCTCACCATCGATGCGTGTGTGTAATCCTCGATCTGTATCGCGCGCCGATACATAGCATTCGGATTGGTGACCGCGTTGGTGTGGGCGTTGATGCTGAAGTAAGCCAAGGCGTCTGCTGGCATATTATTCTCGTAGATGTAGCGCCGCATGAGGATAGCTGCCTGGGCTGTGGATGTGATCCCATGGACAGCTTCATGATCTGCGTCGCTTGCGGTAGAAAGAGCAGCCTCTAATTCAGCACTGGAACGGTCGGTAACTTTTTCTACCCCAACGACCAGAGCGGTATCAACCAAACCGGATGCCAGAGCCAGGTATGCTTGTCGCAGCGCAATTCCGCCCGAGGCACCGGCTGCCTCGAGGGTGACCGCCTCGATTCCGCGCAAGCCGGCGAAGTCTGCCAGTAGGGCGGCCAGTTGTGTTTGTCCGGAGAGGTAAGGCGCTAACATATTAGCCACAAAGATTGCCTGGGGTTTTAACCCAGCCGCATCACTGCGTGCGGCGGTAATGGCATCCAACGCTAATTCTCGTATGGATTTTCCCCAATGCTCGCCGACTGGCGTCATGCCGATGCCAACTATTATGATGTCAGATAAAGCCTTTTTCTTTTTTTCCATGGCAATCATTTCATGGTTAATTTGCCGCGAAAGCGGGCGTAGGTTGCATAGTCGATCTCAGTGCGGCGAGCGATGTAATCTTGTGTATAAGGAGCTTGGTTACGACGTTCTGGAAGCAACTCTGTGGTACGCAGGCTGAACGCATCTGATCCGGCGCCTGAACCATAGGAGACCAGCAGGATGCGATCACCTGGTTCAGCGATGTCCAGCACCGCTGTCAGACCGACCAGTGCTGATCCGGCGTAGGTGTTACCGATCAGCGGCACCAGCAACCCAGTTTCGATCTGTTCAGGTTTGAATCCCAAGGTGCGGCCTACGCGCTGAGGGAATTTGCTGTTTGGTTGATGGAACACGACATGCTGATAATCGGAAGGTGATGCATTTATTGCCTGCATCAAGGTCTGTGCAGCCGAGGTGATGTGTTTGAAGTAGGCGGGTTCGCCAGTGAACCGCTCCCCGTGTTCAGGATACTTCTCATTCGCCCGGCGGAAAAAATCCGGCGTATCGGTGGCAAAGGAGTAGGAACTTTCGATCGTCGCCAGGGAGATCTCCGCTGGTCCGAGGAGGTAGGCGGCTCCACCAGCACCGGCAGTGTACTCCAGCGGGTCACCAGGACGACCTTGGGCGGTGTCCATGCCGATGGCTAGAGCGAAGCGCGCCATTTCAGAGCCGACAAAGCCGATTGCTGCCTGGATCGCCTCAGTCCCTGCCTTACAGGCGAATTCCCAATCAGCAGCTTGGGTATGCGGAGTAGCGCCAATGGCTTCGGCAACCACAGTCGAGGTGGGTTTGACCGAATATGGGTGTGACTCAGAACCGACCCACACCGCACGAATTTCATCCGGATCTATTCCTGCTCGGGCAAGGGCGTTGCGTGCGGCTTCGATGGACATTGTGATCACGTCCTCATCTAGACCGGACACAGCCTTCTCCTCGAATAGTGTACCACCACCGCCCGCCCTCCAGATTCGAGCGACTTCTCTGGCCGGTAGTCGGTAGCGCGGGATGTAAGCGCCATAACCAACAATGCCAACATCGCGAATTGGCTTGAGGATGGGCGGAACTTTATGATCGGTCATCAATCCTTCCTTAAGGATACCAACCTTTGAACATAAATAACATGATGGCTGTTTAGAAAAGGGGACTCATTGGTCTCCAGTCCTTAGATGATACCTCAGAGGTGCAAGGTCTAAGCCAATAATGTATTCGCCATTATTCATTCCATACGCAGACCATTTCTTGGGCACGTTCGAGCAAGGCAACCTTTCGGTGATAAGTTGTTGGGCCACATGTTCGATCAGCGTTCCACGGACGTCGGCGGCGCTTGCTACCTATCGGGCATGTAGTTCCATATGACCACGCTGAATACCTTCGGTAGCCAGCGCGCGCAAAGCGGCTAGATTCTGTGCTAAACCGACAGAGACGACAACCTCGGCTAGTTCACGGGCATTGCTTACGCCCATCAACCTCAAGCAGGCTTTAGCACCGGGGTGGACGCGCGTGGCTCCTCCAACGGTTCCAACCGCTAAGGGCATCTCGAGAGTTCCTTCCAGGGCACCCTGGTTGGTAGCCCGCCATCGGCTTAGTGAGGTGTAGCCACCATCGCGTGCGGCATAAGCATGGGCACCTGCCTCAACCGCGCGCCAGTCGTTGCCGGTAGCGATCAATACGGCATCTACTCCGTTCATGATTCCTTTATTGTGGGTGGCTGCTCGATAGGAATCTGCTGCAGCGAATGCCCAGGCTTCGATGATTCCATCCCGGACTTGATCGCCACTGAACTGGGCGAAGGCCAACTCCTTAGCCGGGATTCGACAATGGGCATACGCCAGTCGGCGGTCGGCAAGGTTGGAAAGAATGCGCAGGTGTGCTCGCCCACCAGTGAGGGTTTCAATCGTAGGCGCGAGTGTTTCGGCCACTGAATTGACAACATTCGCCCCCATTGCGTCGCGGGTGTCATAGATCAAATGAACCAC
>JAUVOZ010000029.1 GCA_030598885.1 Anaerolineae bacterium
CCCAGCAGGACTCGAACCTGCGACCCCTTAGTCCGCAACCAAGTGCTCTAATCCGCTGAGCTATGGGGGCCTTTATTTGGTCAGTAATGCTGACTACAGGCGGGGAGGGTGGGATTCGAACCCACGGTAGAGGCTTAAACCCCTACAAGCGCTTAGCAGGCGCCCCCGTTCAACCACTCCGGCACCTCCCCAACGTTAACGTTTTTAGGCGGAGGGAGAGGGATTCGAACCCCCGGTGGGTTGCCCCACAGCGGTTTTCAAGACCGCCGCCTTAGTCCACTCGGCCATCCCTCCGGGTTCGAGAGGCTTCCTTTCCCGAGCGATGGCATTCTACCATGCGGCGAAAGGCATGTCAAAGTTAGCCATGTAATCGTACCCTTCAGGGTGCGATTTACGTGTGTACCGCGCAGGCTAAGGCCTGCGGCTACAGTATACGATGTTATCGTACCTTTTAGGGTGGGCTTTGCGCAGGCTAAACCATACTACGGCCATAGTATACGCTGTAGCCGCACCCTTTAGGGTGCGCTTTCCGTGTGCGTTACGCAGGTAAAAGCCTGCGGCTTAAGAGGGTTATTTCCCTCTCTTCTCCCACACCTGATAAAGCCCAAGCCGACCTCCTTCGCCATCGGAGTAGAACGTTTCTACAATAGTATAGCCAGCTTCGGTTGCCAGGTTTTGTAACTCCTCCTCATTGAAATGGTGCACGTAACGTAAGCCTGTCCCTCCACGGCGCCAGTCAAGCAGGTAGTCTCCTGGTTCGACTTCTTCCTGGCTCAGCCCGATCGCTTCCCACGGGACGACACGCGCCTGCAAGCGCGGGCTGACCATGAAATTCCAATTGGATAGTATGAACTGGCCATCGTCTGCCAGCAGGTCATGTACTTGACCAACCAGGTCCAGCCGCAGAGATCTTCCTGGAAGGTGATGGAGCACGGCAAAGGAGAGGATGCGATCATAGGATCGCTTGATTTCCCCCTGGGAGGGCGCCGGCAGGGTCTCAACCCAGGCGGGATCCGCCAGGTTAGCTAGCTGAAAACGCGCCTGTGGATGTTCGCATTTCTGGCAGGCCATCGAAAGCAGGACCCCGCTCGCATCCAAACCGAGATAAACACCATTGTGACTACGCCTGGCGAGTCCAATTGCTAGTTCACCATTGCCACAGCCCAAGTCGAGCACTGATACCTGGAGTGGCAATTGATCAAGGATACGGATCACCCCTGGCTGCAGACGGCGGCGCGTCTCAGCGAAATGTTGGGCGAAAATTTGGTAGAATTGCTTGTTGAGACGCAACAAGCGCGCGGTGATTTCATCTCGCATACTAGGATTATAAGTCATGGACCGAGATCGGGCATGGAATGAAGCCCGTCAATACACACCCGAGCAACTTGATTTGGCCCGGATCATCCTGGAAGAGGTGCGCGCCGGACATGAAGTTATGACCGCTGTCCGTCGACATCCGCAATCTGGCGGCGGTTACTTAGGCAAACACGCCCTGGTCCATGCTTATCGGGAGCTCACCTTAAACGGTGATTGGCTCTTCGATCCGGAAATCTTACGCCGCATTCGCATGAAACCGGGAAGAACACTCTCCGGCGTGTCGACGGTCACTGTGCTCACCAAGCCTTACCCTTGCCCGGGAGATTGCATCTTTTGCCCTGACGACGCCCGGGTGCCCAAGTCTTACCTGCCGGATGAACCCGGGGCGATGAGGGGGGTAAATCACAATTTCGATCCGTACGATCAGACTGCTTCCCGCATGGAGGCGCTGGAGGCGATTGGTCATCCAACGGATAAGATCGAATTACTCATCTTGGGCGGCACATGGAGCGTGTACCCGGCAGAATACCAGGTGTGGTTCGTGCAACGCTGCCTGGATGCCATGAATGGCTTCGACTCGGATTCCCTATCTGAAGCCCATATGGCAAACCAAGAAGCGCAGCACAAGAATGTCGGACTGGTGATTGAGACTCGACCCGACTGTATTAACCATGCGGAGATCACAAGGCTTCGTGAGCTTGGTGTGACCAAGGTGCAGATGGGTGCTCAGAGTCTGGATGATCAAATCCTGACGGTCAATCGGCGCGGTCATGAGGTTGAGGATACCCACAAAGCGGTAACCCTTCTACGGGCTGCGGGTTTCAAGATCCTGCTTCACTGGATGCCTAATTTGCTGGGGGCTACCCTGGAATCGGATCGAGTTGATTTCACCCGTCTCTGGGACGATTCTGATTTGAGGCCAGATGAGCTTAAAATCTACCCCTGCCAGTTGTTAGCTACGTCAAATTTGTGTGAAATTTGGAAGCGAGGGGAGTACACTCCATACACCACGGATGAACTCATCGACCTGATTGCTGATCTTAAGCTTATCATCCCTCGTTATTGTCGAGTCAATCGCGTGGTTCGTGATATCCCTTCACACCATATTGTATCCGGCAATACGCGCACGAGCCTGCGGCAGGACGTGCAGCGCGAGCTACAACAACGGGGTCAGCAATGCTACTGTATCCGTTGCCGGGAGGTTCGCGGCAGAGCGGTAGATCCACAGGAGTTGCAGATTAATGATCTGACTTATCCCGCAGGCGGTGGGGAGGAACACTTCCTCTCCTTTGTCACCACGGAGGACTACCTTGCCGGTTACCTGCGGCTCTTCCTTCCGAGTTCTTCTACTCCAGATACGGGCTTAGAGGATTTGGATGGCGCGGCATTGGTGCGGGACATACACATATATGGTCAGTCCATGGAGGTCGGCTCAAAGGCGGAGGGCGCTGCCCAGCACGTTGGGCTGGGTGGGCGTCTGATGGCTTATGCAGAGGATCTAGCCCGGGAACAGGGGTACCGACACATGGCGGTCATCGCTGCCGTTGGTACCCGCGGATACTATCGCAAGCTCGATTATAAACTTGGCGAGACATACATGGTGAAACAATTGCTCTAGATACCAAGATTGATTGAATCTACGTGAATCTGGGTGACCGCTCTTCAGTTGCATGTGGAGCGGTCTTTATAAATATCGCTATGTCTCCACTCGGGTGACCATCACCCTCTCCCCATCCATCACAGATCTAAAATCTGTAGCATTCCCCTCCACCTGCCCGAAAGGGTTGACATTCGTGTAAGCCCGAGGTGCTTCACTTTCACTCACCGGTGTGGGACCGAAAAAGATGCAGAAAGCTGCCCCTGATGGCCAGTAACCAAGTTCCCCAACGGCCATCTCCTGTCGTGCGTCCTCGGATTCGGATAGGCGTATAGGGATGGAGAAATAGATCTCGTCGCCCCAGCGGTTTGCCCGACCCTCGAAGGGCAGAGCCTGCCAGATAGCATCAGCAGTGGCAGAATCGTTCAGGACTGCAGTCTGCGCCACTTGTCCGGCTGTGATATGTATCTTACGGGTCATCGATCCACTCCTATTTTCATGGGGTTGTTTTCGGTCGGGGTTACTTCTATTCTAACCCGTTGCAATCGTGAACCTACCAACTTCCGCAATACACACCAGCCTTGAGACACTCCCTCAGCGTCCCCCAACCAGACAAGGTGACCCGGGCAACGGCAATCGGAGGCGCCGAAGCCAGCTGCGGCTAGTTTCCCTGCTTTGGTCAAAACGCTAGCCCAAGCGCACTCCTGTCGCTTTCCACTTTCTGCCCACCATACCTCCTCTATCACCCCCAGTGCGGTGAGCGCGTCGATGTGCCAGTGGAGGCGCTTCTCTTCGGTGGGTCGAAGGTGACGGTTGACCCGGCCTGGCATACCACCAGGTCCTAAGGCGCTACCGACGTAGACGTAGTTACCTGGCCGAAGGTGCACGGTGCCAAGCCGACCCACCTGCAACGCCGTCGCGCTTCGTATGTGCACCAGCAGGGCGTATGTACCTCGCGGTTTGTTGTCTTTACCAAACAATATTAATTTCCCTTCCTTGCGCTTGTTTTTTGTTTAGTCATACCGGTCAAGGAGCAGCCATTCATGTTCCGTTACGACATGCTAGAAAAGGGTATCAAGTCACTTGATCAAAACCCGCGGGAAAACCTGCATGAGCGGGAAGGCTTCTTTTTCCCACACAGCTTTACCAGGTAGGAAGGCGAGATTACCGAGTTATTCAATTGTACTAACCATAAAAAAAATTTCAAAACGTGGGCAAGTGTGAATTCTTTCTGGAAAAAGTACTAGGTCAGGTTATTCACCCCTCACACTCTTATTAGCTTCCGCATTTGTAACATGCCCATAAACTTCATATAATAAATTGTCTTTCATCAGACCTTAGCAACATCCATCAAACGCTCGATATTTCGATTTATCTTTCAGAGCCATCGCTCATGTTCGCACAATATGAACACCGGTCTGAAGAATAGAATCCTTAATCGATTGACCTGAACCGGTCAATTTCTGAAACATTTTTGTCGCTATAGAAGGATTTTTTAATATGGCAACAAGCGGAAAATCGGATTATGTGATTATCGTCACCGGCGACGTCACCATGGATTGGAACATCGCACAAGAACACGATCGCGATGGCAAGAAGTGGAATGTTGATCGCTGTTCGCGTGTGTGGTGGCAGCGTGGCGGCGCCGCGCTGCAGGCGGATCTTCTCCGAGCCGTTTCCACCCCTCTCGAAGGATCGAGTGAACTAGTCCTTCAAATTCATGAGCCGGCGACACCGCAGGTGCCGGTCCAACATGGCGACCCGCGCTTCAACCATTACTACACGTTGTGGTCGCCCTACGAATCGGGGAAGGTGAAAGTCTGGCGCGTCGATCATTTCCTCGGCTTGGATCGCTGCCCGAGCGATGACCCAGATACAGACAATTCATGGCACTTCGTCGTGGGCGACACGCCGGATGCCGACCTGGTCATCCTGGACGATGCCGGGTTGGGTTTTCGCGACAACCCGGAACTCTGGCCTCAGGCTATCCAAGATCCCTCCCGCAGGCCATGGATCATCCTCAAGATGGCCAAGCCCGTTGCGCGGGGGCCGCTGTGGAATCATTTGCTCGAGCATTTCACAGACCGGCTTATCACCATCACGACAATCGACGACCTGCGCCAGACGGAAGTCCAGATCAGTCGTCAGCTCTCCTGGGAGCGGACGGCGCAAGATGTCGTATGGGAACTCACGCACAACCCACGGGTGAATGCGCTTTCACGCTGCGCCCACGCCATCGTGTCCATGAACGCTGCCGGATCGATCATACTATCCGCAAGTCCGGATAACCCGCAGCAGGCTACGCTTCTCTTTGATTCCCGAGCAATGGAGGGTGACTGGGAGCGGAGTGTACCCGGCTACATCTTCGGCTACACATCCTGCCTCACCGTTGCGATTGCCCGACAGGTGCTGCTCGATCCCGCCGCACCCGATCTTCATGCGGGGCTTCAAGCCGGAGTACACGCCATGCGCACGCTGCACATCGAGGGCTACGGTATCCCGGATACCAGCCCTGAGGATGCGCAGCTTCGGTTCCCATTGGAGAAGGTGGCGCAGGCATTGACTGAGAACGCCACCCCACTCTCGACAGCTCTCATTCAAGACCCCGTCCAAAACCTGTTGGCCGTTCCTGAGATTGAAACCCCGCACGTCGCCCGCGGTTTCTGGACCATCCTCGAGGATCGCTACACGGGATCGCTGAGCGAGCTCGCCCAGCGGATTGTCTTGAATGGCTATCAAGCAGCCCTGAAAGACGTGCCGATTGGAAAATTCGGTGCCCTCGTCACGGTGGACCGGCGTGAGATCGAAGCGCTGCACAGCATGCAAAGCCTCATCTTCGAATACGCGGAGCGTCCACAGAAACGCCCGCTCACGATCGCCGTCTTCGGCCCGCCGGGTTCCGGAAAATCCTTCGCAGTCAAGCAGATCGCCAAGAACGCCCGCCCGGGTGAGATCGCAGTGCTCAGCTTCAACATCTCACAGTTCGGTCACCCTGATGATCTCCTGGATGCCCTGCACCAGGTGCGCGATGTCGGCCTATCGGGCAACTTGCCGCTCGTCTTCTGGGACGAGTTCGACACACCTCTGGATGAGACTCGGTTGGGCTGGCTACGCTATTTCCTTGCGCCGATGCAGGATGGCGCCTTCCAGGAAGGCCAGATCACCCACCCCATCGGGCGTGCCATCTTCGTCTTCGCCGGTGGTACGAGCCACCGCATGCAGGAGTTCGGCGCTGATCTCGAAGAGAGCGAAGCCCGCGCGGTGAAACTTCCGGATTTCATCAGCCGACTGAAAGGCTACCTGAACGTGCTTGGTCCCAATCCAATCACGGGTGAGACGGACCCTTACTACATTATCCGCCGTGCCTTGATCCTGCGCGTGCTCTTCGAACTCAACGTGCCCCAGATTATCCACGAGGATGGCGGCGTTCGGCGGGTGGATATCGACCGAGGCATCCTGCGCGCCTTCCTCGAAACTCGGCGCTATAAGCATGGCGTGCGCTCGATCGAGACTATCCTCACCATGAGCATGCTGGCCGGTCAGCACTCCTTCGAACGCTCGAACCTTCCACCCGAGAATCAATTGAACCTGCATGTGGACGGTCTCGAGTTCCTCTCCCTTGTGCAGCAGATGAACCTGCAAGGGGAGCTTCTGGAGAAGTTGGCTGAGGCGGCCCACGAAGTCTTCTGTGAGGGACTCATCGCCTGGGGATACCAGTACGGCCCTGATACAGATGAAGCGAAGAAAACCCACCGCGAATTACTTCCCTTCGCAGAACTCTCAGAGGACATCAAAGAAAGCAACCGGAACAACGTTCGGGATATCCCCAACAAACTGACTATGGTGGGGTACGTCATGGTACCTGCCCGCAGCAATGAGCCGCCTTTCGACTTCCCAGGGAGCGATCTCGAGTTGTTGGCGAGATTGGAGCACGAGCGCTGGATGAGGGAGAAGCTCGAGGCCGGATGGTCCCATGCAGCCGTGACGGATAAGGCTGCAAAGCTGCACCAGGCCTTGGTGGATTGGGAGCAGCTTCCGGAGAGTGAGAAAGAAAAGGACCGGGAGATGGTGCGCGGCATCCCCCGTATCTTGGCGAAGGCCGGGTACGCGATTGTGAAGTCTTAGGATGGTACTGAGAGACACGGTATGATGCCCAAGCCAAACGTGGAAGAACTCACCGTTGGAGTCACCGGCCATCGTCGCCTTGTAGATCCGAAGCGGATCGCACGCGATGTGAATGAAGCCCTCAGTATGATTCGTACCGCTTACCATTCGGAATGGGTGACCCTGCTCTCACCGCTCGCAGAGGGCGCCGATCGGCTGGCTGTAAAACAATGGCTTCAACATCCCACCGTTCGACTGGTCGCATTGCTCCCGCTCCCCGCGGATGACTATATGGAGGATTTTAGTGGGCAGGAATCCCGGCGCGAATTCCGTGACCTTCTCCAGAAGGCGGATGAGATTATCATCTTGCCCACCTGCGCCGTACGCGACGAGGCCTACCTGAACGCCGGCCGATATATCGCCGAACACTGCGATGTACTGCTGGCCATTTGGAATGGACGATCGGCACGCGGGGTGGGTGGAACGGGAGATATCGTCCAACTAGCCCGGGAACGCGGCACCCCGCTGGCCTGGGTCTTCGCCAGCAATGGCAACGCCTTGGAGCAAACACCTAAGGAAACCTGCGAGCACGATATCAGCGTGCGGATCGAACGCTTTCCCACCCGAAGCTAAAATCACGTATAGGTTGAAGCATGGCGGAAAAATCAATATCGCATCAGACGAAGATAGACGATCCTCGCCCAAGTAGGTTTAGTTGGTGGAGATCCGGTCTGTATGCCCTCACCCGCGCGTTGCAAGGGCAGTCATGGATTCTCATCGGCGGTCTGTGGGTAGCCGCCCTCGCTCTCGGATATGTCGGGCTTCTCAGGTACAACGCAACGGTCGGGAACCCACAGACCGTAAAAGATCTTTTCTATCTTCTCCTGCAGTTGGTGACGCTCGAATCTGGCGCGGTTGTGGGCACTGTCCCATGGGAGCTCGAGATCGCACGCTTCACACTCCCCGCACTTGCTGCGATCACAGCCGTCAAAGCCCTGGCCGTTCTCTTTCACGAGCAGGCCCAGTTATTTTCGCTACGTACCCTTCGGGATCACATCGTGATCTGCGGGCTCAGCCGTAAAGGTCTGCTGCTCACGAAGGGTTTCTTGGAATCAACCCAGCGCGTGGTTATCATCGAATTGGACGAAGATAACGATTTCATCGAGCAGTGCAAGGCGCGTGGTGCGATCGTACTAACCGGCGATGCCACCGATCGGTCAGTACTCGAGCAGGCCGCCATCCACCGAGCAAGATGCCTGATCGCGGTTTGTGATGACGACGGCATCAACGCTGAGATCGCCGTTCAAGCACAGGCTGTGGTTGCATCTAGGTCGCGTACCCCGCTGACCTGCATCGTGCACATCGTCGACCCTCAGCTTTGCGATCTCTTGCGAGAGAAGGAAATTGCCAGCGCTGAGTTTGATTCTCTCCGGCTCGAGCTCCTCAACATTTTCTTCCGCGGCGCAAAGTTGATGTGGGAGAGTTTCACCAACACTACAGGGAGGGCGATGCAAGCCGGGAGTCCGCCACATGTGCTCGTCGTCGGATTGGGAAAGCTGGGGGAGAACCTGGTCATCCATGCCGCCCAGACCTGGCAGATGACGGATCCATATCCAGATGGGAGATTGCGGGTCACGGTTGTTGACCGCGAGGCGGATTGGAAATGTGAGGCTCTGACGGTCCGTTATCCACAGCTCCTGAGACATTGTGAATTGAACCCTTATGCACTGGACGTCAAGTCGCCCGAGTTCTACACTGCAACGTTTTTCAACCATCATCCAGGCGAAGTTGATCTCGACGCGGCGTTCATCTGCCTTGACGACGACTCGCTTGGGTTGAGCGTGGGGCTGACTCTACTACGCCACCTGCGAGATTCGCAGACTCCTATTTTCGTGCGTATGAAGGAGGACGCGGGCCTTGCGTCGCTGCTCCACACCGCGCCGGATAGCGAGAGCGCTTTTCGCAACCTGCATGCCTTCGGTCTGTTGGACCGTACCTGTACGCCAGACCTGCTGCTCGGTGGAACCCATGAGGTGATGGCGCGCGCGCTGCATGAGGAATATGTGCGCGGTCAGGGCGTATTGGAGCCAGGCGAGACGGTTGCCGCGAGCACACGATCCTGGGACCAACTCCCCGATGGGATCAAAGAGGCCAACCGCCGTCAGGTCGATCACATCGGCGCCATGCTGAAGGCGGTCGGTTGTACGATCGCGCCGCTGATGGATTGGGGCGCCGAACTGTTCCATTTTTCCATGGATGAGATTGAGGTAATGGCGTGCATGGAGCACGAGCGCTGGTGTGAGGATCTGAAAATGAACGGCTGGAAGTACGCGCCCTGCGAAAAGGATGTCCAGAATAAAACACACCCTGATCTGCTCCCCTGGGAAGAACTGCCAGATACCGAGAAAGAGAAGAACCGCATACCTTCCCGAGAACTCCCCGGCCTTCTCGCCCGCGTGGGATTCAGAGTCGTTCGTGTGAAGTGACCGACCCTGTCTACCGAGGATCGCGCGCCCACTCCCATCTATGAAATGTGGCTATTTTGGTGCGCTCCAGCAGACGTATGTCCCTCGAGGTTTGTTGTCTTTAGCAAACAACTCTAAATTCCCTTCCTTGCACTTGTTCTTGTGTGGTCATACATATCAAGGAGCAACCATTCATGGATTGCAGATACGGCCTAGAGCGGTCTCTGCGTGAGCCATTGCCGCTTCGCGTTGAGTGGGGGTGAGCAAGCTAGGAGGTGTATGCTCAGCCATCCATAGGAAGAGATAATACTGAACTCCCCAGGCGCCCATCTCCTCAAGAGTCGCATCGTCAGAATTTCCGCATGTGTGACCGCCGATCTCGGCGTGCCGTGCTTCATGCACGATCAACCCGACTAAACTCATCAACCCGATGCCGGATTGAGGGTCATACCAGTAGGCATATGAAGGTTGGCTGAGCAGGTCCGCCTTGAGTACGATCCGGTTTTGACCATCACAGCAATAACTGATATCGGTTGTGGTGAGGACTACGCCCGAGATCGCACCCCGCAGCCAGTCGTAGAGAGAGTAGGAAGTCCAGGGGAGGGGTTGGTCAAAGTACAGCGCAGACATGGCGCGCAGCGCCTGATAGATAGCCAATTGGTGGTTGGCGTCCTCACACGCGAAAGGAGGCAAACCGACTGCTGGATCAAAGAAAATGTCGAAATCAGTCTGAAAGCGTTCGATCTCCTCCGCGGTGGGGCAGGTGGCTAACATATCGTCCAGACTTCCCACCGGCGTCGGTGGAATGGAGGTAGGTGGTGGGGCTGGTGTCCGTTCGACAGCCGAGGTCGGGTTGGGGTGGGCTGTTCTGATCGGTGATGAGGGTATGGATGTGCGAGTAGACGCTGCGGGGGGCGACATCAGGTCTGTCGCCCTTTGGGAATCGGATGGTGTCACAGCGAGCGATGGAAGGTTGCAGGCGAAATTTATTAGTAGCAGGATTGTTAGTAAAGGAAGAGAAGATCGTCGATGTCTACTGGGCATGATTCTTCTCCTAATAGATAAGAATATCTTTTCCGATCATGACCCTAAAAAATCGTTCTACATTGCATTTAGGCTTCTCTTCAGTGCAGTGGTTAAGTCGTCCCTGGCGGTTTTCCTTCAAGCAGCCTGAGCATGATGAAGAATCTAACCTTATGGAACGTATGGATTGGCGATCCATCCTTCGAGCACGATCCCTTCATCCGTCAGAAGAGGATCGATTCCGGAGAGGATCACCCTCTCTGGATCGCCATTGGCGATCGCTCGACCAGCGGGGAGGACGACGGCTGCCTGGAGTTCGTCATGGGTGAGGGGGTCGGGAAGTTTCAGGCCGGTAACAATGCTTAGGTTGCATCGCCAAGTAGTGAGTTGATCA
Source organism: Anaerolineae bacterium (assembly GCA_030598885.1). GTDB lineage: Bacteria > Chloroflexota > Anaerolineae > Anaerolineales > E44-bin32 > DUEZ01. The sequence continues at coordinate 10,901 of JAUVOZ010000029.1, forward strand.
GATGTGGTTTTAGCTTTAGCGGGTAGCTTAGGCAGCCCGAGGGTTTTCCAAGCGGAGGTAGGGAAAGATTCTACCAGCCAGCGCATTCCAGGTCGTTCGGTCCAGTCCGCCGTGAGAAGTTCCCATCCCTGGTCGAGACGTAGATGTTGGAAGAGGTCAATCGAGAATTGGATGTAAGCGAGGTAGGTGCGAGGTTTGGTCGTACCAACAACTCCGGTCTTGCCTGGCGTGTTCAGGACTCGCTCGCAAAGGCGCATGTGCTCAATCTGCGAATGGGGGTATCTCCACCCCTGTGGACCGTCAAGCAGCAGAACTGATACCCTTTCCTTTTCGCAGAACATGGCTAGGGCAGCCGCAAAATCGCTCGGTGAGGGAGTACCGGATAAGCCCAGGTCGACCGCTTTTATAATCTGGACGTCCTCGGTACCGCTTTCCAGGTAGGCGATACCGTTGTCAGTGTAACGTCGGTGGGCAAGGTCCACGGAAAGTACAGCTCCTGGTTTCCTTTTAGTTGGCATATTCTATCTCCTTCAACCGGCAGTATAGCATTTGCTGGAGCGTATACCAGCCGTATGTTATCAGAATGAGTTTGTCGGATGATGGTCGGTAGAAGATGTTATATTAGGTAATCCCCTTGTCATTACAGTCAGTGATGTGGACCAAACCTGACCGGTTGTATTCCAGGCTGTCCTCATGTAAGATGGTCTCGGCAACTGAACAGAACTCACTAGCTATTTAGTGGTGAAGGCTGGCCTCATTGCGGTTAGTAGCTATACACTCACATCGTAGTCATTAAGCCCGACATCGCATGAGGTCGGGCTGAATTATTTTAAGTATCAACCAGTATTACCAGCCGGGTGGCAACCTAAGTGAATTCGAAAGGAAAAAAAGATGAGTAAATGGGTGAAGACAATATCCTTCGCAGTCCTGCTGATCGGGGCTGGGTATTACTTCGGAACGATCTGCATGCAGATCGATCAGGCTTACAAGCTTATCCTCACCCCTTCCAAGGAGCTTCTGATACAAATGTTATGGCTCCTGCTGTCTTTGAGTTTGGTATTGGTGTGTGCTGGTTTAGTGGCCACACTGATACGACCTATCTGGGTGGGGTTCATAGCATTTGCCCTATCTGGATTAGCTGTGTTATTCGGTTGGCATATTTCAGCAATCACCGGAATTCTGACTTTTGTGTACGTCCTGGCTGGTGTCGCTTACACCCGGAGCGTCGATGGGCAGCTCAATCAGCAGATTAAGTTCTCCGTACGGCCAATCAGCCAATGCCAGGGTATATTGCTGACGACTCTTATCCTTGTTGCCTGTGGCAGCCTATTCCTCGGTTATAGGGAACATATCGAGCGGGAGGGGTTTTCAATCCCCGACTCTTATGTCGAATTAATCATGGAGCTTATGGAGAAGCAGATTGTAGCCCGCGTGCCGATAGGGGGTGGCGAGGTGGTGGTCCAATTTAGAGAGGAATTTCAGCGAAGTATAGATGGTTTCATCGACGGCACTGTGAAACCTTATGAGCGTTTTATCCCCTTAGCCATGGCTCTTGGTTTATTTATGCCTTTAGTGACCATCACTGGCTTGTTGACATGGGTGCCAGCCCTGTTCCTGAAGGTTCTCTTCACCTTGCTTACAGCGTTGGGGGTAGTAAAGACAGTCACTGAGACACGGGAGGTACAGCGATTGATCATTGATTAGAGTACTTGCTGGAATGCACAGTGACATTGACTGATGATGTGCGTCCTTAGATGGACAATTGCTGGGTTAAATCCATTGAATATCCCCGGGTTACTTAACCAGCAGGACATTATATTCTTCACCTTCACACCCTGATCTTCTCGCCAATCGGAAAATATTATAAATATGGATATCGGATATCCACCTCAGGCTCACCCAGCGTCGACGACGACTGGCATTCGAACATGACACTTCTTAGCAACTTTGGTGTTATTGCTCTTAACTGACCTTGTGATGTAGGCGGAAGGGATGAGAAGCCGACCGACAAGCGGTGGTTATTGCAAACGGTTTGCGTGGGCTCAACATGGCCCTGGTTTCAGCCTGCGCTACTGGCTCTAGCGCCATCGGAGAAGCGGCGGAGGTATTCCAGCGAGGGGCAGCAAACATGTCGGAACGGTGCCCACCCTATTCGACGACCAAAAATCCGGGAAGCGAACGTTCGCAAAATTCTAAGGAGGAAGCGAAACCATGATCAAGATCATAACCGACAGCACATGCAACTTATCTCAAGAGGTATTGGAGCAGTACGATATTCGGGTGGCTCCTATTTCGATTCAATTCAAGGAGGAGACCTTCGAAGAAGGCATCGACATCGATCACGACCTTTTCTACCGCAAGATTGAGGAAATGGGGATCATCCCAACATCCGCCCAGCCAACACCAGCCTGGTTCGCTAAGTTCTACCGAGAATTTACAGATCAGGGACACTCGATCCTGGTGATCACCATCACCAGCAAGCATAGCGGGACCTACGATTCAGCGATCCTGGCCAAATCCATGGTTCCAGAAGCCGATGTCGAGGTCTTCGACTCCTTGGGCATCTCCCTGAGTAGTGGCTGGATGGTCCTGGAGGCGGCTCGAGCGATAGAAGCAGGCCAAGACCGGGGGCAAATTCTGAGCCGCCTGACCGAGATCCGTGAACGAATGAATTTCTTCTTCACCCCGGCTACCCTCAAGTATCTCCAGATGAGTGGGCGAGTTGGCACGTTGAAAGGCGTTATTGGCTCCTTGCTCCAGGTCAAACCGATTATCGCCACCAAGGAAGGTGTCCTAGAGGTCGCCGAGAGCATTCGAACGCGGGGGAAAGCGGTGGACCGGATAATTGAACTCACCGAAGAGGCAGTTGGCACCTCTGATCCTATCAACTTGGCTGTTGTTCATGCCAGGGTGCCTGAGGAAGGCCGTGAATTGTTGGAGCGGGTCAAGAATCATTTCAACTGTAAGGAGACCATGATCGCTGAATTGGTTTGCTCGCTGGCCGTCCACGGCGGACCCGGGGTTCTGGCGTTGATCTCTTATAAGGTGTAATCAGGACGGAGAGATGTGCGCTTCCGGGAGTTGATCGACCTGATTGGTCACTTGTGCTAGACTGGAGAAGCCTCACTCCAGCAGTGAAGATTCTCGGATAAAAGAAGAGGTTCTCCGCTAGAAACTATGGAAAGTTGATTTATCTGCCAGACCTCCGAGGTCTCTAAGACCTCGGAGGTCTGGCTAGAGGTCGGATAGGGCTAGTAGGAGAAAAGGAATAGGAGTCCCGTTGTCCCGCGTTACCCGCTATTCATGGCGCATATTGGGTCTGCTCACTCTGGCGAATTTTTTTAATTTCTACGACCGGCAGATCGTCTCGGTGCTGGCGGAGGCGATCAAGGTCGAGTTTCAACTGACTGATGTGCAGGTTGGCGGGTTGAATAGCGCCTTCGAGTTCACATACCCGCTGGCTGCAATCGTATTGGCGATACTGGCTGACCGTTGGGGTCGACAGCGGGTCATCTCCCTAGTAGTTGCTCTGTGGAGTGGGGCGACAGCCCTCACTGGCGTAGCCGGATCCTACCTGACCCTAATCATGGCCCGTCTTGGCGTGGGAGCGGGTCAGGGCGGCTATGGTCCCCCTGCGTTGACAAAACTATCTGAAGTCTTTCCTGGAAATTACCGGGCACAGGCAGTCGGCATTCACGCTGTAGGGTTGATATTAGGGTCAGCCGCGGGTTACATATTGAGTGGCACCATCGCACAGGCACTTGGATGGCGGGCCTCGTTCATCGTGGCTGGGTTGCCAGGACTTCTGTTGGCCTGGTTCATATTCAGGCAACGTCCAAAGTTATCCCATGTTTCTCTGACCCACTCCACAGACCCTCACTCTGCTATACCTCGAATTAATTTCAACGTGATCCGTCAACTATTTGCTGTGTCAACATTACGGGTCGTATATGGAAGCGGTGTCCTGGTTTACTTAGCTACTGGTGGATTAATCTTTTGGTTGCCGACCTTCATGCAACGTTACCACGGATACACTATAGCCTCAGCAGCCTCAATTGCCGGTGTGGTCCAGGTGGTGATGGGTGTGGGGGGTGTACTTTTCGGTGGTTGGTTGGGTGATCGTCTAACGCAGAGGCATCCGGGGGGTAAATTACTCGCCATGGGTATGGGTTTGGTGGTGGGTACACCACTGGCCATCATCGGCATTCTTGCCTTGAGCCGCTCATTGTTCTTGGTCACATCTGGCTTGGCGCTTTTTCTCTACTCGTTTAATTTTTCTTGCAGTGGACCACAAATTTATGAAGTGACCCCACCAGCGTTTCGGGCAACATCTCAGGCCGTCTTTTTATTTCTGACCCACTATCTGGGCAACCTGCCCTCGGCACCTATTATCGGCTGGCTGTCCGATGTGGGCTATGATCTGCGAGCAGGTATGATCGTCTTAGCGGCGGTTGGCATACCGGCAGCAGTGATAATGCTCTGGGGAGCCCGTTTCGCTGGCATTGATGTGCAACTAGTCGAGGATATTACTGAGTAGGTTTGCCTGGAAGGGCACCAGTAATATAAAGGCAAGGAGGGTGAGGTATGGATTTTGACCTGGCGGATCAAGTGGTCATAATCACCGGCGGTTCACGTGGGATCGGACGGGCGATGGCGCTAGCTTTTGCCGACGCCGGGGCCAAGGTGGTCGTCGCCAGCCGCAAGCAGGAAGGCATCGACGCGGTTACGGCTGAGATTGAGTCACATGGCGGGGCCGCGCTGGCGGTTACTGTGCATATGGGTCAGGAGAAGGCGGTGTCGGCGTTGGTCGAGCGGGTGGTTGAGGTCTTCGGTAGGGTCGATATCGCCATCAATAACGCGGCCACCAATCCTCACTTCGGTCCTATCCTGACCGCAACTGCCTCTCTGTGGGACAAGATACTGGAGGTCAATC
>JAUVOZ010000142.1 GCA_030598885.1 Anaerolineae bacterium
ATGACATTAACCCAGGGAGTCTCCACGAAGTGCTGATGTAGCTACGGAGAGCCGAAGTCGAAGAAAAACCAATAGCATCTTCATGGCTGACGATGCATCAGGATCACGCGTGTGCGATGTGATCGGGTGAGGGTAGGATCAATGTTAAGCGCGAGTAGGACTTCCTCCGGACGACCAGTGGCCCCCTCACGCGCAGCTAACCTCATCTTGAGCTGGGGACCTTCCACATTATCCTGTATTACCTCTATCGCCTCGATCAACGGTCTTAGGTCATAATCCTTTCCTCGTCGCTGACGAGGGAGTGTTTCTGCGTCCAACAACGTTTGGACCGATGAACAGAGTTCCTCGAGTATCGGCGCCGGGTCGATGTAAACCTCATATTCGACGGCGATGACCTGGGTTTGCAGAGAGGGTTGTCGCTTCTCTACTCGCTCCACCGCTTTGATATGTAGCCCAAGAGGGGCAACACGCCGTAGGTCCTGCAAAAGGCCCGCTGGTGAACATTCTTCTTCCAACCATATATCGACCAGTTCACATTCACTGGTACACCCTAAAGGCAGCGCGGTGCCGAGACTGATCCGGGGTCGAGGGTTGAACCCCTGCGAATAAACTAAGGGGACCTGAGCGCGACGTAACGTACGCTCCCAGGCGTGGTGTGTGTCGAGATGGCTGGTGAAACGCATATCGGGTGTCTTGCTGAAGGTGATACGGTAGCGCTTAGAATTAGTCATTGGCTCATATTTTAACGAGAGGGATGGGTTCGGGTTTCTTATTGATTTGGCGATCGGACCTCAGGGCATTTCCATAACTTGCCAGGATGACGGCGGCGAGTTTCGGCGTACTTGGTGAGAATGCCGCAGGCATAACAGCCCTCGCGGCAGTCAGCCCGTGTCTGACCTTGTAAGCTCCACTGGTAATCTTCTATCAGGAACTGCTTCTTGACCCCGGCATGGATGTGATCCCAGGGTAAGGTCTCGTCGATGGGGCGTTCGCGATGAGTGTAGAACGCAGGGTCTAAGCCGACGGATTCAAAGGCCTCCATCCAGGCCTGGTGATTGAAGTGTTCCTGCCAGGCGTCGAATCTAGCGCCCTGCCGCCATGCCTCCAACACCACTTGACTGAGCCGGCGGTCCCCACGAGAAAGCCACGCTTCGAGCATTGTCCCTCGTGGATCACTCCAGTTCAGCTTCAAGCCATGCCTACGCAGCTGTCGCTTGAGTAGATCTTGTTTGGCCTTGATTTGCTCGATCGTGTCACACGGAACCCACTGGAAAGGAGTGTGTGGTTTGGGGATAAAAGTGCTTACGCTGGCGTGGACCCGGGCGCGCTTGCCGATGATCAATCTGCCCTCAGCTAGGATCGCCTTGCACAGGTTGGCGATGGCTTGCACATCCTCCAGGGTTTCCGAAGGGAGACCGATCATAAAGTAGAGCTTGATGGTGTGCCAACCACGCTTGTAGATCTCCCGCGTTGTCGCCATCAATTGCTCGGTCGATATGGGTTTATTTATTATTTCACGCATGCGCTTGGTTGCCGCTTCTGGCGCCAGGGTGAAGCCGCTGCGGTGGGCGGTACCTTTGAGTAGATCCATCAAATCAATCGAAAAGGTTTCGATACGCAACGATGGCAGGGAGATATTGAGATGATGGTCACTGAATCGCCTCTTCATCTCGCGTATCAGATCGAGGATTGGACTATAGTCAGAGGAGGATAACGAAAGCAATCCTACTTCATTAAAACCGGTAGTGGTCAATGTTTGCTCTACCGTATTTACGATCTCCTCGACCGGACGTTCTCGAACCGGTCGGGTGATCATGCCTGCTTGGCAAAAACGGCAACCACGAGTGCAACCCCGCATTATCTCAATCGATATGCGATCGTGGGTGATATCAACGTAGGGAACGATAAGCCGAGTAGGTGATGGCGGTAGTTTTGGAACGATACGTTTGATGACCGGGAATTGAGCTTCGTTTGCCGCAGGCTCAATATAGGAGAGAGTCCCGTTCTCTTGGTAATGCACGTGGTAGAGGGAAGGTACATACACACCCCAGATACTTGCCAAAGTTCGGTGTAAAGCCTCGCGTGGTTCTCCGCTTTCCCTCCATTCCTGTAAACAGCGGACGATCTCCAGAATTACTTCCTCTCCTTCGCCTATTACTAAGGCGTCGAAGAAGTTGGCTACAGGTTCGGGGTTAAAGGTAGCATGACCGCCGGCGATTATCAGAGGATCTTCACGACTGCGGTGGATAGTAAGTAGCGGGATCCCTGACAGGTCAAGCATATTGAGCGCGTTGGTATAAAGGGTTTCATAAGGCAGGGAAACACCTAGCAGATCGAAATCTGATATTTGGTGCTTGGTCTCAAGGGAGTAGAGAGGCATGCCGGCCTGGCGCATAGCGGCTTCCATGTCTGGCCACGGTGTGTAGACACGCTCGGCTAAGATGTCCGGTTGTTGGTTGAGAATATCGTATAGGATCGCCAGTCCAAGGTTGGACATCCCTAGATCATAGATATCCGGGAAGGCCAGTGCTACTCGTATCGAGGTCTGAGACCAATCTTTGATTATTTGGTTATATTCGCCGCCAGTGTAGCGACCAGGCTTTTGCACGGTGGGGAGAATGCGCTTAAGAGCGCGCTTGATTTCTTCCGGGGTCATCTGTTTGCTGTGTCTTACTAGGAGCGTGGACGAACAGGGTTTAATTTATTATAGCATAGCGGTGGTGGGGGCGAAGAACTCGCAGGGAATGTCAGGAAATTGACACTAGCTTGTTTGTGGAGTGCCGAAGCTCTGTTTCAGCTGCGCACGCAGAGCTTGCGCACTCCGGATCCTAGCTTGCTACTAATTACATGTCGGTGGAGGGATGTTTGTGGTTCCCTAATTTCAGTCATGTTGACGGCTGATAGGGTGGGTGATAGAATGTTCGCCGTTGCCCCCATCGTCTAGTGGACCAGGACGCGGCCCTCTCAAGGCCGAAACCGGGGTTCGAACCCCCGTGGGGGCACTTGCCATTTGTAGGTAGCCATAGTCAGGTTGTTGTGGCTGTGTTTATTTAATAAAGCTGATAGGTGTGCAAGGTTATTGGTATGGCACGTAATTTGCACGGCTTTGAATGCAACTACGTGGTTATATCCACTAATTAGAACGGAAGCTTACAGACACAGTTATTGAAAACAGACTTCTATGGGGAACACTGTAACCAGCGAAGATTTTATCGGCATTGTAGGGTCGCTGTAGGTTGATCAGGTTGCATCCGTTGTAAACTTAAGCAACAGGAGGGCATATTGAATCTGTGCCGGAGGCACCTTAAGGATAAAGAGTTCACCTCAGACGGGGAACTTGCCCGGGTTTAAGGTGAATATGGTCAACATTTAGGCTGTGGGCCGAGCCCTTGAGACGGTAGATCTAACTCTCAAAGTCGCGTCATTCGGCTTCCCACGGTCAATTGACAGATAGCCATATCTAATCTAAGATGACCTACGTTTAAGGAAATAATTATGTCATCAATTGATCCAATTCAACTCGCAAACGAATTGCACGATGGAGTGATCCAGGAAATGTCCGCCTTGCTGTTACAGCTTGAGACATATCAGCGGCGGTTAGAGAAGGATCCAGTGGCAGCACAGGCTGATCTTAACCGGATCAAGCTACAGCTCAGGGAGACGCTTCGCCATATAAGGCAGATCGTTACTCGTTTGCGCGCCAAAGATTGAAAAGGATCGCGATGCTCCAATGAGTGATGCAGAAAACGGTCCAATTCGGATCTTAATCGCTGAAGACCACGCCGTCGTACGCCAGGCACTTAGCATCATGCTGGGCATGGAATCGGATGTGACGGTTGTGGGGGAGGCGGTGGATGGGGAACAAGCGGTCGCGCTCTGTCAGGAGTTAGATCCGGATTTGGTCCTGATGGATGTCCGAATGGAGAAGATGGATGGAGTTGAGGCGACTCGAAAACTACGGGAGATATGTCCGGACACCGCCATACTGATCCTGACCGGTTTCGGAGATGAGGAAATCTTACTGCAAGCTGTGGAGGCAGGGGCGCATGGTTTCCTGCTCAAAGATGCCTCCAGCGAGGAACTCGTGGAAGCCATTCATTGTCTGGTCAAGGGTGAATCCTTGGTGACTCCCTCCATGCTCCGTCGGTTGCTGGATGAGATCGCTCATCGTCATGAAGAACCACACCCGGCTCACGACAAATTGACCCCGCGGGAAAAGGAAGTCTTACAAGCATTAGCCCGAGGGTTGAGAAACGAGGATATTGCTAGAGAGTTGGTGATCTCTGAGAAGACAGTTAAAACCCATCTCACGAGCATCTTCAGTAAACTCCAGGTGGAAGGGCGTTCTCAGGCGATCATTTATGCTATCCGTCACGGTTTGGTGACAGTTTAAATTAAGACTTTGGTCTTAAGACCAAGGTCTGGTTTAGCCAATACACACTAAGACAAAAGGCCGATTATAAGATCGGTCTTTTTATATATCCGAATCAAGCCCGCGGGCGGATGACTCTTGAGGTGGAAATATGTAACAATGACTGCAGTTCTTGAGAGGGAACGTTGGTTGCCACCTAGCAGCGTGAGCACACGCTGTTTGTTTTGTTTAACCACAATCATCGAAGGGTTGGATATGAGGTAGGTGCAGGCTGATAAGTTTGTATTCTTGGATAAGCGTTACAGTGGAATTAGGACATCAAATACAGCACGCCCTTCTGGGTGGGCGTGAGCTGATTTTGTTTAAAGGCTTGAGTTGATGAAACAGGAGACGCGTAATTGAGTAACGACGCAAAATCACCAAAGAGCGACGGGAGGGTCAGAGTCCTTATCGTCGACGACAACCCGTCGTTCCGGCGTGAGCTCCGCTTGTTCCTTGAATCCAGTGGTGACATCAAAGTTATTGGCGAAGCTGAGAACGGTTTGCGTGGGGTTGAGCTAACCGAGCATCGCAATCCAGATGTCGTCCTGATGGATCAGAATATGCCTTCACTCTCGGGAGTGGAGGCAACCAAGCGCATCAAAGCAAGTCAGCCTCAGACTCGGGTGATCTTCATCGCGGCTGAACAGCGGTGGGAGAAAGACGCCATCCGTGCCGGTGCTGAACGCTTCTTCCTTAAAGAGGATGACCTAGGAGAGCTTCTTCGGATTGTCCAGGATCCGATGGGTAGCTTGCGACCGCGGGTAGAACAAAAACCACAGCCTAGGATAGGTAACCTTTTAGCTAACAAGTGGTTGTGGCGGACTGCAGGTGCGTTGTGCTTGGTTTCATACCTGGCTGTGTTGGTCACATCATTGGAG
>JAUVOZ010000191.1 GCA_030598885.1 Anaerolineae bacterium
AATAAATCACCGTGGGCGAAATTAAAGAGCATCAACACGCCGTAGACCATGGAATAGCCTAAGGCGATGAGAGCATAGAAGCTGCCCAACTGTAGGGCATTGACAAAATTCTGAAGGAAAAATTGCATGAGGCTCGCTCCTCACTTCTTTCAAGGAGGCGGGCTCAGGGCGTCATGCCCTGCGCCCGCCCCTTCTTTGGCTAGTCCCAGTCACCATTGGTTGGCAATAGTACCCATGATACCAAGGTAACTGATTGACCTCGTGTTCTATGGACAAGCTTGCTCGTAGAACTCGAACTCGCCTTCGTCGCTGATCTTGACGATCACGGCGCACTTGATCGGATCACCTTCCTCAGTGAAGGTCATATCACCCGTGATGCCTGGGAATTCCTTGATCTCGGCCAGCGCGTCTCGGACGCACGCGCGATCCGCGGCAAGATCACCAGTGATCTCACCGCAGTCTTGAATAGCTTTCTGAACAATGAGCATCGTGTCCCAGGTCAGCGCGCCTACGTCATCAGGGACGTAGCCATGCTGCGCTTCGTAGCGATCGATGAACTCCTTGGTTGCGCCTGTAGCGCCCTTTGCGGCATAGTGGGTGCTGAAGAAAAGCCCGTAACAGTCCTCTCCACAGAGGTTTACGAGCTCAGCCGAGCCCCAGCTGTCACTGCCCACGATAGGTGCATCAAAACCTAATTCGTGAGCCTGCTGCACGATGAGCGCAACTTCGTTGTAATACTGGGGGGAGAAGATGAACTCGGCGCCGGCTGCCATGATCTTGGTTAGTTGGGCGCTGAAGTCGGTGTCGCCGGTGGTGAAACTTTCAAAAGCCACCACAGAACCCGCACCGTGGATGTCCTCCCAGCCTAACTTGAAGAAGTCAGCCAAGCCCTTGGGGTAGTCACTGGCGACGTCGTAGAGCACGCCGGCTTTGGTGAAGCCGAATTCTTCGGTGACGAAACTCGAAACCACTGGACCCTGGAAAGGGTCGAGGAAAGGCGTTCGGAAGACCCAGGGTCGATCGAGGGTGGTGTTGGGGTTGGTGGACCATGGGCTGACCATAGGCGTTGAGTTATCATTGGCCACCCCACCCGCTGGAACAGCCTGCTTGGAGGACTGGGGTCCGACGATAACCAGCACCTCATCCTGGGTGATCAGCTTCTGGTTGACGGTTGCAGCAGACTCACCTTTAGATTCATTGTCCTCGATTACTAGCTCGACTTGGTATTTCACCCCGCCGACCTCAAGGCCGCCGGCAGCGACGATGTCCTCGAGCCACATCTCGGCGGCGTACTTTGTGCCCTCGCCGACTTTCGGGATGTCGCCGGTTATCGGTGCGTTGATGCCGATCTTGATGGTCTCTGGTGCGGCGGGTCCACAAGCTGCAAGAACGAGGGCGGTCATAATAGTAAGAACGACAAGTTTCTTAAACATACTTGATTATCTCCTCTCCCATGTCTCCTAATGTGTTTGCCGGAAGGTCTTGGCCTCGAACGAAATATTCGGCGATTTTATCGAATGTCACCTCCTTCCAGACTGGAGTATAAAAAGGTGAAGCATAAATGATTTCAAGGCTTCAGAATCAGATGCATACAATGTTTGGACGCAATGGTGATTTTATTCATCACCGTTTTAAAAAAATCTGGTACCTTGAGTAATAAACAAACAAAGTGATTTGGTGCTTAATATTAAGTTTAGCTATGATTGTGTTAGATCTATATAGAAGATCATCTGAAGCTTCAGACAACTTCTAATCTGTAAACCCCGATAGGTCTTAGTATTAGCTAGGATAAATGTAAAAATATCAATTGTCAAATGTCATTTATCATAGAATAATCGGCGCCATCTTGACACTCGGCCTCCCCGACCGTAGAATGGTCTTCACAATCCAGCACAGGTAGGGGAGAGACTCGGCATTCGGAGCCGGGCACCGAAGGGGCAAACTTCGATTGGCAGTGCAACCGCGGAGTGAAACTCTCAGGTCAAAAGGACCCTATCTGGACGAGCCTCTGGGAAGCCTTATAGCACCGAAGGGGCAAACCGCCACAATGCGGCGAATCTCTCAGGTTTTCGACAGGGGACGCACACTGCGATGGAGTGCGTCTTTGTATTCTCTACCGGAACGCTATAGCTCCAATTCGATAGGAGGTCATGATGGAATTTCCTGCTGATCTGAAGTACACCGATAATGACGAGTGGATCCGGGTGGAAGGGGACATCGGCACGACCGGTATTACCGACTACGCCCAAGACCAACTCTCAGACATCGTGTACCTAGAGATCGCCACGGCTGTAGGAGAGAGATTGGAGAAAGGGAAAACCCTAGTCGAAGTCGAATCGGTTAAAGCAGCCGCTTACGTATATATGCCGGTTGCGGGGATCATCACCGAGGTCAACGAAGAACTTGCAGACACGCCTGAGATGGTCAACTCCTCTCCCTTCGATGAGGCATGGATGGTCAAATTTGAAATCATTGACCCCGCTGAACTGAAAGATTTGCTTGATGCAACCGCTTATGAAAAGCATTGCCAGGAGCGAGAACACTAATGGCTTACATCCCTCATACGGACGAAGACCGCCGCGCGATGTTAGCAGCCATCGGATTGGAACGGATGGATGATCTGTACGACGCCATTCCGCAGGATGTTCGCTTCCCCGATCTCAATCTTCCTGATCCGATCTCGGAGATGGAAATAATGGGGGAGTTACGGGCTCTCTCGGAGGCTAATCTAGAAGTCCAGCATGTCTCGTGTTTTCTCGGCGCGGGCGCGTACAATCACTTCATCCCCTCCGTGGTCGACCACACCCTTCGGCGGAATGAGTTTTATACCGCGTACACTCCTTACCAACCGGAAATCTCCCAGGGAACGCTTCAAGCTATCTATGAATACCAGAGCCTAGTGTGTAACCTGACTGGTATGGAAGTCTCTAATGCCTCTCACTACGACGGCGCAACCGCGCTGGCTGAGGCAGTGATCCTGGCTCTCAACCAGCATCGCGGCAAGCGCGGCAAGGTTGTACTCTCGCCAGCGATCCATCCCCAATTCCGACAGGTGGTTCGAACTTACACCCAGGGCATGGGGTTGACCCTGGTTGGAGATGAGTCGCTGGACAACGGTGTTGAGGAATTAGCAGGTATGTTGGACAAGGATACTGCTCTAGTGGCAGTCCAATACCCTGATTTCTTCGGTCGGATAGAAGACTTCAGCCAGCTCGGGGAAGCGGCTCAACAAGCCGGGGCGTTGCTGTGTGTCGTCGTCAACCCGCTGGCGCTTGGGTTGCTAAAACCGCCATCCGACTTCGGTGCCGATGTCGTGGTTGGTGAAGGCCAGCCGCTGGGTATCCCTCTCTCCTATGGAGGACCTTACCTTGGCATCTTTACCACGCGCAAGAAATATGTCCGCAAGATGGCCGGTCGTTTGGTCGGTGAGACGG
>JAUVOZ010000182.1 GCA_030598885.1 Anaerolineae bacterium
GGATCGACCAGGGCGAGGTCATCCCGGGGAATTCAACCGTTGGCGGCGGTAGCCTACCCGAGGAGATCCTACCCACATGGCTGTTGGCGTTGACTGTAAAGCACCCCAACGCCTTCACTTCCCACCTACGTAAAGCTGACCCTCCGATCATCGCCCGCGTTGAAGACGACCGGGTGGTGCTAGATCCGCGCACAGTGTTGGAGGAGCAGGAAGAAGCGTTGCTCGAAGCATTGGAGAAATTGTTGAAGGGATAAGGGATCAGGGATTAGGGATTGGTGACTATTGAGAAACTAGCTGCAATAAACACTGATCCCTAATCCCAAATCCCCCATCCCTTGAGCCAATATATTAATTTCTGGGAGAAGTATTCATGAAATCAGACATCGACCACCTGATGAAGGATGCCAACCTCGACAGCTTGCTGGTAATCGGTCCCGCAGGCCACAACCCCTACATGACCTACTTCACCGGTCTTGTCCATGTGACTCGCGGCTATTTGCTCAAGAAGCGCGATCATTCGCCAGTCCTGTTTCACAGATCCATGGAACGCGACGAAGCCGCCAGCACAGACCTGCAGATAAAAAACCTAGATGACTATGACCCTATCAAACTATTGGAGGAAGCGGGTGGTGATCAGATCCAGGCTGACGCGATGCTCTTGCAGCGTATTTTCAAGGAGTTTGATGTGCGCGGTCGAGTGGGTCTCTATGGTAAGACTGAGATCGGACCACACTACGCCACTCTTCACCTGGTGGGGGAAACCCTACCAGATGTTGAATTAGTCGGTGAGGCGAGCAGCAGATCGGTACTTACCAGAGCTAGAACCACAAAAGATGAAGATGAAATTGCACGCATTCGTAAAATGGGTGAAATCACCAGCACCGTGGTAGCCGACGTGGCCGGTTTCCTCACCTCCCACCAGGTCAAGGATGGCGTGCTAGTGGACCGCCAGGGCGAAGTGCTTACCGTGGGTGAGGTAAAACGTCGTATTAATCTATGGCTGGCGATGCGCGGTGCTGAGAATCCGGAGGGTACCATTTTCGCCATCGGTCGCGACGCTGGAGTGCCGCACAGCGCCGGCACTGATGACGATCTGGTCCCAATTGGCAAACCGATCGTATTCGACATCTACCCTTGCGAAGCCGGCGGCGGTTATTTCCACGACTTCACCCGTACCTGGTGCCTGGGCTACGCTCCCGACGAAGTGCAGGAGGTCTATGAAGACGTGCTCGATGTCTTCGAAACTGTCTACAAAGCGCTGAAACCAAACACACCCTGCCGCGACTATCAAGTGATGACCTGTGAAATGTTTGAAGAGAAGGGTCATCCGACGGTGTTGAACAATCCCAAGACTAAAGAGGGTTATGTTCATAGCCTGGCGCATGGGGTGGGATTGGCCGTGCATGAAGGACCGTACTTTAGCCACGTGGAGAGCAATAAGGACCAATTGCTGCCCGGATCGGTGATCACCCACGAACCAGGACTCTACTATCCTGATCGAGAACTAGGCGTACGTATTGAAGACACAGTATGGGTGCACCCCGACGGGACCCTGGAGATTCTGGCTGAGTATCCAAAGGATCTGGTGTTAAAGATGTAAGGGGTGTAAAAAAGGTGCTCGGACACATCGGCACCTAGCTGCGAAAGTGAATCCTTGGTGCCACAGTGCCCAAGTATCGATAAAAATGGTAAACCGGGAAAAATCGATGAGTCAAGAGACGCGCATACTGGGAATCGAAACATCATGTGACGAAACTGCTGCCGCAGTGGTGGAGAACGGAAGACACATCATCTCCAACATTGTTGCTTCTCAGGTGAAAATACACGCCCGGTATGGAGGGGTTTTCCCTGAAATGGCCTCAAGGGCACACATTGAGACCATCCACCAAGTAGTCGCTAATACACTCTCACAAGCCCATGTCGGTCTGGAGGCGGTTGACGCTATCGCCGTTACCCGAGGACCCGGCTTGGCGGGTTCACTGGTAGTAGGAATGAATATGGCCAAAGGGCTGGCTTTGGGCTCCGGCTTACCACTGCTGGGAATCAACCACCTCGAAGCCCACCTTTACTCGATCTGGCTGGTAGAGGAAAAGCCTGAGCCGGCATTCCCACTCATATGTCTGATCGTTTCTGGTGGCCATACCGAGTTGGTGTTGATGCGTGACCACCTAACCTACAAGCGCCTCGGCGGCACGCTTGACGATGCCGCTGGAGAGGCTTTCGACAAGGTTGCCCGGCTACTCGGCTTGGCCTATCCTGGTGGTCCTGCGATCCAACAGGCAGCCGAAAATGGTGACCCCCAGTCTATTAATTTTCCCCGCGCCTGGCTGGAGGGTACATGGAATTTCTCCTTCAGCGGCTTAAAGACGGCTGTCTTGCGTGAGGTACGGGAACGCCAACCTGAGCTTGAAGCCGGCGTCGAACCGCCTCGCCCAGGGCTTCCGATCGCCAACCTGGCAGCAGCTTTCCAGGCGGCGGTGGTTGATGTGCTAGTGGGCAAAACCCTGGCGGCAACCGAAACCTTTGAAGCTAAAGAAATCCTGGTCGCCGGAGGTGTCTCGGCCAATCAGCCACTCCGTGAGGCATTCCAGAAACGATCCGAAGTTCCAGTGCAGATGCCGCCCCTGGATTTATGCACTGACAACGCGGCCATGGTGGCCGCCGTAGGGCACAGGCGATTCCTGGCCGGCCAGCGCGACGCCCTTGATATTGATGTGCTGCCAACCTGGCCACTAACAGGGTGAGGAACTTGTAGCGTACTTGCGTTCAACGCTTTATCTGATCTATGCGGAGTCGCTTGTACATAAAGCAATAAGTGTTCATTTATCAACTCCCCCGCGCGGGGGAGTTACGTTTAATAAAATCCACTATACACTGAAAATATAATGAGCGGGGGTTCACATCACCGTCTCCGATTTAAAGAGATTACCTGTGTCCAAACCAATCCGACAAAGAAAATCACTACGCCTGCCGAATTATGACTACTCTCAGCCCGGGGCATACTTCATAACTGCATGTAGTTATAAGCATTTAGCAATATTTGGGAAGATTGTTAAAGACAATATAATTCTGTCACCAGCTGGTTTTATCGTTCAAGACGCATGGCACGATCTACCCAATCATTACCTCAATATCCGCCTGAACAGCTTTATCGTAATGCCAACCCATATCCATGGCATTATCATCATTACAGTATCTTCTACAACAAACCATGTAGGGGCGGGTCTAAGACCCGCCCCTACAGATCCCATTCAAATCAATCACGCTCTAACAACAACCCGTCATGGTTTACCAGAGATCATTCGCGCTCTGAAATCATTCTCTGCCCGGCGCATCAACCAACTCAGAGGCATGCCGGGCGCAACGGTGTGGCAGCGAGGATACTACGAGCATATCATTAGGAACGAACGTCAATTGAATCGCCTTCGAAATTACATCGAAACAAATCCACTACGTTGGGAAACAGATGCCGAAAACCCTGATGATCGTTTACTGACGTCAATTTCCGAATGGAATTAGTAGCTACCCGTCAATGATACCGGATAAATCTCCCGGACTGGGTCGTCGTCTCTTCACATAACCCATTGCTAAGCTCGGGTCATCATCGTGCCGCACTTTTCGCACTTCTTCTCAAAGAACGGCTCTCCAGCTATGTGAGCTACTTTGTGCCCGCAATTCGGGCAGACACAATCTCCGTCAGGTCCAGCAGCACGGGGACCACCCATGCGACCAGGGCCGCGGCCCCGACCGCGACCACTACCC
>JAUVOZ010000129.1 GCA_030598885.1 Anaerolineae bacterium
AGTGCCAATTCTGGCAAAACAGGCAATTCAGGGTGCAACTGGCGTAGAAGACAGCCAGGTTATGCTGGGCATAACGTGAGTGACCACCACACACCCAATCAGCAACGCAGTTCGTCGGGAGTGGATCTCGGTACCAGTGAAGCAGTCCACGTGAGGGAGTCCCGGCGAGATGCACTAGGCGGTGCTCATCTACCGTTCTGAGACCGCAGTAGCCGCGCTCACCCTCATCAATTACGCATTGACGCGAACATAACCCACAGCGCACACCTCCTTCTGCCTTTGGTGGCAACTCAGGTAAGTTAAAAGTTCGCCGGGCTTGACGGTGAACCTGCATTGCAAGCGAGAGAGCATTCTCTGGCTGCCGGCGCAGACAGGTAAGACAGACGCCAAGGTTGGCCGAGATCAAGCGTGTAGATGCGCCACACAGAGTGCAGAGGGGTTTACTCATCGGTGACTATTAATCGATTTCACTTCGAGAGCGTTTGCTGGGTGTACTACCCAGGCTATCAATCCTCCACCACATCCACTATTGTCCCTCCAGGCATGGAGACAGTTACGTCTCCAGGGTCGTGGGGGACCACGGGAGAGGTCCAGCGGAAGATCCATCGGGCGTCATCCGGACGGACGTTCACGCATCCGTGGGACATAGCCACGCCAAAATTGTTGTGCCAATATGTGGAATGGATGGCGACGCCGTTAGCGACAAAGACCGTAACCCAACCGATTCCCGGTAGATCATACCCGCCGCCGGTGGTGCCGCCGCTCATGTGCAGAGAAACAGCCTTGCGCCAAATAGGGTGCGGACCGAGCGGTGTGGACCACTTGTCGATCGGGTTACCTTCTGCATCGAACTTTGCCCCCGAAGAGATCCGGCAATAATGAACTTCTCTTTCCCTCTCATAGCAGGAGAGAGATTGGTAGTTAAGGTTGATGATGATACGTTTCTCTTCTACCTCCGGGCGGATGGGTTCCATGTCATCTTGTTTAAGGGGGCGAAAGGCCTCGGCTGCTGCCCAAAAGATATCACCATAACTATAGCGTTCGTTCACCCGATACCAGGTTTTTCCCTGATCGTCGGTCTTAATCTGGTCCACCCACAAGATCTGGCTGTAATACAGGCGAGGTGTGGGATTTTCGCGGAGCCATGGAGAGCGTGCAGGCGGGTTGTCTAGGATAAGGTCAACCCAGGGTACGGTCACCTCCACCCACATGCCTGCTCCCAAGCTGGATTGGGGAAGGATATCTATTGGTTGATTGGGGTGGTTTCGAACTGGTTGCAGATGAGGTGCCCATATAAATCCATCGGAGGTCTCAACCCATCTCAGGTTGGAGGCGTATAATGAATGTTGTAACCCGACCACTTCCCGTAACCAGGGGACCACTGCGTCGCTGTAGAGCACGCTCGTGGTTTGGCTGTTTCCATCCGGACGAGACTTTATATAAACTCTACCCACACACACCCTTCCCAACCGCTCTGATGCGGGGAATTCGAGCCAGGAGAGTGGTCGTAGCACAAGCCCACCCAGCCCGATGACGGCTATTTTCAGTGCACTGCGACGTGAAAGATGCTCGTTGCTATTCATTGGTATATTTATATTGTGAGGCGCTACAGTTCGTCGATTATTATATGTTTATAATCCAGTGTGTTGGTTAAGCATAATCTGTAATGGGGGTCAGCGTCAACATTCTTAAATTTATGTATTCTGATTAGTCGCTCATTACGGCTATCCACCACCATGACGCATGGAAAGAATTTACGTAATCTTGAGAACAGCCTTAAATTATTCCCGGCATCAACTCCTCAACCTCTGTTTATGGATAAATTGTGAGAAATGATCCCTCGTGTGAGTTTCTTTCCATGTCTTAATTACATTGAATTGCTGCATAAAAATTTATTATACGCCCAGAGCGGAGGACCGAGCCTGAACTGTATTTCAAGTGTACTGGGTTCTCTCTAAGGCGAGGTCCGTAGTCGACGGGCGTCCTTCGACTGCGCTGCGCGGAGCCGAAGGTCCTGAGCTTGTCGAAGGGCTCAGGATGCCCGTCGATTGCGCTCACCGCTTGAGAGGTACCTTCCATATATTATTCCCTGAAGAGGGATAATAGCAGGGGTAGCAGTTAAGGAATAGTCATATTTAGCATATTTATCAATAGACTATAGCTTGGCTAAAGGTTAAGACACCTGGCGGGGAAGGAGACCAGGATAGTAAAATAGAGGCTGATTGATAAACGCGGAATACCTGCAGATGCATAAGAAATACTTCCAAATAATCCTCGCCCTAATACTGGTCCTGAGTCTTGTGCTAGCTGCATGTGGATCACCCGTAGCTGATAAAGAAATCACGCCAACCAGTGGGTTAGAGCCAACTCCGGTCATCGAATCCACACCGACTTCGCTTCCAACCTTAACTCCATCACTTGAGCGAGTCGTCCTGCTGGCGCCGCCGGACGCAAACCCGGCTTATGTGTCATCGCTCGAAACACTCATTGCTGAACTGGCTGGTGAAGCCGGCCTCACATGGGAGACACGCACGGATTTCTCATCGAGTGACTTGGACCCATCCTTACGTCTGCTTATTGCCCTGCCGCCGAATCCCAACTTGGAATCGCTGGTAAGCACATCGACTGAGGTTCAGTTTCTAGGGGTAGGAATCCCAGGGTTGGTACCTGCTGCCAATGTCAGCCTCATAGGACCGATGGGCTTACGATTTGACCAACAGGGCTTCATGGCAGGCTTTATCGCGGCTGTGATCACCCCGGATTGGCGGGTTGGTGTGATCGGCCTGAATGACACTCAACCCGGACGTGATTCACTCGTTGGTTTTATCAACGGTGTAAGCTACTTTTGCGGGAAATGTAGACCAGTTTATCCACCCTACCTTCATTACCCGAAGAATATTAGTCTGACGCAGGCAGAAATCGATGTATCGTGGCGATTGGCTGTAGATGCTTTAGTTCAGGCCTCGGTACAGACTGTGTACGTACCTCCTGAGGCTAGCTCAGTACCCATGCTGGTTGACCTGATCCAGCATGGGATGAAGATTATTGGCGGGGAGGAGCCTTCACAGGAATTCCAGTCCAGCTGGGTTGCCACCATCCGACCTGATCCTGCCCAAGCCGTGCGCCTCCTGTGGGAGGACCTGCTTGCAGGTCTTGGAGGGGCGAGCCTGCCCATGCCGCTGGTTATCGAGGATGTGAATCCTGATCTGCTCAGTCCAGGTCGATTGAAATTCGCCGAAAGCGTCATGCAGGAATTGCTGGATGGTTACATCGACACTGCTGTGGATCCAATCATTGGGGAAGCCAAATAGGTGGACCTATTCTAATTTGACAGCCTTCCCACTTTAGGGCATACTGGCTCGAGCGAGACGACGACACCATCTCGCAAATCATAGGTAGGTCGGGAGGTGAATGGGGATTTAATATTAACGTTTTCAGGATAGAGAAACGACGAGATAATTCTATTTGGAAGAACATCTTATCTAACGGAGGATAATGATGGAAGACTACTTGACGTTTCGCAAGATGATCACCCCGATCATTATCCAGATAATCTTCTGGATCGGCGCAGTCGGGGCAGTGCTCTGGTCGTTGTTTTTAATATTCTCGGGGGCGACAACATCCTATGGGGGAGGAAGGTTAGTATTGACCGGCTTGGTTACGTTGTTCCTGGGACCGATCCTGGTCAGGATATACTGTGAATTGTTGATCCTCCTCTTCCGCGTCAATGATACCTTGAACGAAATAAAAGACTCTCTAGCTAAAAAATAAGATCCCAATCTCGTTTGGTCATCAGGCGTGATGGATGGTCTGATGATCGGAAATCAATATGACAACCAGCCCCAACCGGGGCTGGTTATTTTTCATCCTGCACCCATCGATCTTTCATTAGAACTGTTACACAAAACATATTAAGCGCCCAGAGCGGAGGGCCGTCCTTCGACGATAGTCGCCGCTTGCGCGGCTCATGGAGTTTATTCATTCGGTTTAGTTGAAGGAAAGGATCTCTAGAACGAGGTTTTTTCCACGTCTTAATCACATTGAAATATTAATCAAAACCTATTAAGCGCCCAGAGCGGAGGACCGAGCCGGATTTGTATTCCAAGTGTACTAGGTTCTCTCTAAAGCGAGGCCCGCAGTCGAAGGGCGTCCTTCGACTGCGCTCACTGCTTACGCGGTTCGCGGAGTTTATCCTGAGCTATTCGAAGGGCTCTGGATGCCCTTCGAATACACTGTTCACGATCGACGAAGCCTAGGGCTCCGTTTCGGCTTCTTCTACCAAACCCCACAATTCGATATAGGGGGTCTTCTGGTCTGGTCCGATGACGAACAAGCCGATAAGACCACCATCCGGAGAGACAGCCAGCCAACGGGCTTTAAAGAAATCCATCTGCTGAGTAAGCAGGGTTTCCCCGCTTTCGAGATCGATGATGTGCAGGCGCTTCTTGGTATCGAAAGTGATCAGAAGGCGCCAATCAGGGGTGACAGTAGGTAACCTCAGTTCCCCAAGAGACAGAAATTGAACCTCGTCACCGGTGGTGATATCAAAGATCCTTAGCCCTAAGCCGACATGCACTATGATTTGTGAGCCGTCAGGTGACGCTGACACAAAATCGTAATCTCGGGTTTGCAGATCAATCGTTGACAGCACTTGCCCTTCGAGATCGACGATGGATACAAACCCATACTTATGGTCGAGGACCAGAGCTTCTCGACCAGGGATGTACATGACCCGCCACTGATGGCCAGGGATCCTAACCGACGACACCTCCTCCCATGTCGATCGATCCCACATGACTAATTTGCCATCATTATATGTAGCCAGCAGGTGGTTCCCTGCTTGGTTGAAATAGATTGCGCTTGGTCCGAGCGGGGAGCCCCGCAGGGTCTGGATGAGATCACCTGTATCTAGGTCCCAGACCCGGATCCATCCAACGTCGTCAGTAGCTAGCAGTCGATGGTCAGGTGAAAGAGCGAGATTGAGGGGTGCCATTTCGGTCAGACCGGTAAGTTTGGGAAGCAGATTATTTGTAAGCAGATCTAGCCGCTCGATGAGCAACCCAGTTCCAGTGAAAAACATCTCAGATCGAGTAGGTGAGAAGAGGATTCTATTGCCGAATGCACATGGAACTTTTATTTGAGCCAACCGGGTAAACTGTGAATTCGGATTGACCTTTGGCAATGGAGTGAGATGGGTTCCGTCGAATAAGAGCGGCGTCGGGGTAGGAAGGGGTGTTTTCGTCGCGGTAGGTGTGTCCGAAGGTATCGGGGTGATCGTTGAGGAAGGTGTAAGTGAGGGTGGAAGAGTCGGGGAGAGGGTTGCTTGGATACCGACTGAGGGCGATGGGCTTGATATTGGGACAGCTTGCTCTTCAATGGCTTTATCACAGCTTGTGATGATAATTGACAGCAACAAAACGTATTTTACCCTCGTCATATGCATATTCATCTCATTCCTTGCATACCCTGATTTTGGTTTCGATCTTCCCAAGATGCGTCAGATATGCTGGTCCGAACCTTGCTGCTACGCCTGAGGAGTTTCCTGTAAGTAGTGGAAAATCGATACGAAATTGACCTTCACAATTTGACCTATTTTACAGTACTATAGTACTGTATTTAATGAGGATCTACGGAATGTAGCAGGTCTAGAAGGATTCTGATGAAACGCGCTTATTGGGCGACTGTCATTATATTGCTGATTGCTGGCTCAGCTTATGTGGTATGGGCAGATTACACCGGTCCGGATCGCACGACGACGGAGCAGGTACGTGCTCCGAGGAA
>JAUVOZ010000146.1 GCA_030598885.1 Anaerolineae bacterium
CTTGAGCATCCGGATTGGGGGTTACGGAGGGTCGAGGTGTGTTTGTCACTAGAATCGGAGTCGGCTGGCTGAAGGCCGGGCTATCCAGGTCAGGGATGACCAGCACCTGGCCGGTATCAAGGGTATTTGGGTCGGTTAAGCTATTGGCGGCCATCAATGCCTCGACAGTAACATCGAACTGGAGGGCGATGGCAAACAATGTGTCTCCTAGCCGAACTCTGTAGGTCACCGGGGTAGGAGAGGGAGGGACGGTGGGCGATGCCGTGGGGATCGCGCTAGCGACATGGGCGATAACGTCAACTGTGGCTGTCGGCGTTACCTGTAGGGTTTCTTTACGTCGGTCCCAGACATTGAGCACCAGAAGCACAGTGATCGCTGAAACCACCACATTTAGGGCTAGATAGATCAAGTATTGGTTCCAAGGCGCACGTCGAGTACTTCCCATTAGCGCGCATGATATCACATGTGGGGGAAAAACGAAATTGACCTACCCGAGGCGGGAAAGTAGAATGAAGTTGAAGCAGACTCTGTTAAAGAGAATAGCCATGCCTTTCCTCATCGATGGCCATAACTTAATTGCCCAAGTCCCCGATATCCGGCTCGACGATCCCGACGACGAAGCTCGCTTGATCTCCCTCTTACGCACATTTTGCGCCCGTACCGGCAGGGGAGTGACGGTATATTTTGACCATCGCTCTCCTGGCTCACAGAACCCGCCTTCGGCGGGTGGATTAAGCGTTCACTTCGTCACTCCACCACGCACAGCCGACGAGGCTATCCAAGCACATCTGCAACGACTACAGGAAGAAGCCCGCAACTGGACGGTCGTCTCCTCCGACCGTGCAGTGCAACTAGCGGCACGGCAATCTGGCGCTCGAAGTCTAAGCAGTAACACATTCACCCATCAATTGATGGGCGGAGAAACTGCACCGGAAATAACCGAAAAGCCGGATGCTCCCTCATCGGAAGAGGAGATCGCATGGTGGGAGTCGCTATTCCGCCAGGAAGATCAGGGTATATAAATTCTATTCAAAGAGGAATTACTACTTACAAAGGAAATTTAATGAGGATGGCGGTGACATTGTCAGGGCCACCTGCCTCATTAGCAGTCCGCACCAACTTATCACAAGCTGTCTGTGGCCCACTTCCCCCGGAGACAATGTTGCTTATCTCTCCTTCAGAGATGACCCCCCACAAACCGTCCGAACACAGGAGCAACCAGCTTCCAGGTATCACAGAATAGGAGATAATGTCTACTTTAATATCCTCTTTTCTACCCATAGCGTTCCACAAGACGCCGCGATGGGGGCTGTCGAGAGCTTCTTCCTCGCTGAGAGTACCAGAATCAATTAGCTGCTGGACGACGGAGTGGTCAATGGTTAGAGATTTAATTACACCATCCCGAATCGAATAGGCTCGCGTGTCGCCAACGTGTCCAATCACCAACTGGTCACCGAGCATCAGCGCTGCGGTCAATGTCGTGGCACCGCCAGATGCATGTTTAAAAACAGCTTGATTAGCCTCTTCAAAGGCTTGACCGACCAATTCATCAAGCAGTTGGATCTCTTCACTAGGCTCGATTTCAAGTAGACGGAGGAATGCCGCTTGGGTCAACCTGTGCGCGATCGTGCGCACGGCAACTGCGCTAGCAATATGGCCATAGTCGTAGCCACCTAAACCATCCGCCACGCAGAATAAACCGAAATCAGGTAGCCCTTGGTCACCATCGGCTTCACCAACAATCACGAGCAGCGAATCATCATCGTGACTGCGCTCCTTTCCAGCCGAGTGTGCAGAACCCACTAATATATGAAGCCTCTCCTCGCGATGGAAATCGCTTGGGATCAATCTGGGGTCCAGCGGAGCCGTCGATAGATGAGCCCGGGACCGATCTTTTTTTCCACCCAATAGCCGCTTCAGAAAGGACATTCAGTCATCAACCCTTTACTGCGAACAATGACCCGGCCCAGCCATAGAGCGTGCCCATTCTACATTCGTCACCAGGCGAGGGCAAGCGAGGAGAGTTGCTTCCCGGCAATAAACCATCACATCCCATCAGTTGTTCCCTTTGCCGTCAACTCGGGCAAATTAACCGCGTATTTATGTAACTGCGAACTTATCTTAACTGCACAACCCCTCATAAAGGTCGAGATACAATTGAGCAGTTCCTTGCCATGAGTAGGAACTTGCTCTTTCTCTTCCCTTCACAATTAAGTTCTGCCGTAGTTCGTTCTCCTGTAAAAGCCTAGACATAGCAACAACAATATCTTCTATGTTATGCGGATCAACCAGAAGCGCAGCACCTCCTGCCACCTCCGGCATAGCAGTCAAGTTGGAGGTTAGCACTGGAGTCCCTACCTTCATGGCTTCAAGAACTGGGATGCCGAACCCCTCATATAAAGAAGGATAAGCTAGGAATAGAGCACGTCTCATTAGCAAGTCCAACTCCTCATCTGAAATGAATCCGGTGAAGACAACCCTCCCCTCCATTCCTATGTTCCTCACAGCCGCGTCGACCAGCTTCTTCATTTTTATCTGATAGGGAGCTCCAGACACACTGCCGGTCACCAGTAGCTTCCCGGGAAATCCTGACCTGTCCACCAACTTTGCGAAGGCATGGATTAAACCGACCACATTCTTCCTCTCATGAATTCCACCTACATAAAGAATGAAATCTCCTTGCAACCCGTATTTCTCATCTTGCTCAACCTGGAGGGTTTCGTTTTGTCCGTATGGCTCCCTCAAGCCATTGGGAATGACCTTGATCTTCATCGGTGAAACCCCTAATTTTTCTGCGATGTCTCTTTTTGAGAACTCGGATACTGTTGCGATGACATCGTTCAGGCGGCAAGCTATTCTCATCCCCGGTCTATACAGGAGGTAATTAGTGAAGAAACCCATCGCCTCGCGGAAGGTTAGCGGGATCACGTCGTGCACGGTGAGGACACTCGGTATACCTTTGTTAAAGGGAAAACTCCAATTATAAGGAAAGTGAATGACATCTGCTTCTTCAATCCTGGCGATCTCCTGGATCCTCACCGAATCGAGATAGGCATTCTTTGCAGACATAACATGTGTATGTACATCCAATGGTATGAATTTTAAATTTGGAACACCCTCGAATTCAGCCTTAACCTCAGCTAAACGGTTCTCTTTTGGCAACAAGATAACCCGATGTCCCTGTCTGGCAACACAATCGGTGATCTGAATGACAGCCCGTTCGACCCCCCCAATCACGCCATCATACTTCCGGAAGTCCATCACGATTTTCATCAATGTATTCTCCACATACCTCAGGTGCACACCTAGAAAGCGGTTAGAAGGCTATCAATATCTATGACCGCCACGCATGCTGATTCATCTGAAGCTCCGTAGTAAATGTAAATATCACCATCCTTCTCGATAACACCATTCGAAAACACAACGTTTGAAAAGAAACCTTCGGTCTCATAGGGTTCCGTGGGATAAAGGAGAGGGGTCGAACCCCGCTTGAGGACCACATTAGGCTGCTCCAGATCGAGCAGTAAGGTGAAGAGTGAATAAATGTTATTGTCTCCCTTACCATGGTAGATGATCAACCAGCCATCGCTGGTTTTAATAGGTGGCGCTCCACCACCAATCTTCGTCGACTCCCATTGATTGTCTCTCGGACGCACAATACACTGATGATTGCCCCAATGGATCAGATCCGGAGATTCGCTGTACCATATTGAGGCTTTACCAAGTCCTGAGTTATTCGGACGGTGTAAGGCGATATACTTTCCACCTACCTTCTCGGGAAATAATGCGACGTCCTTATTCTCCGGATGGAAAATTATCCCCAGCCTCTGGACCCTCTCGAAGTCTTCCGTTACAGCCAGGGCCGTCGCCCAAGAATCCCTCGAAACCGCGGTGTAGTTGATGTAGTACTTACCTTCAATGGGGGTCACCCTCGCATCCTCAACTCCGTACTCCTCAGACGAATTCATGGGATAGATGAAAGGTCTCTCATCAACTTGAAAACTTACCCCGTCACGGCTTCTCGCCAACCTGATATGGCTCATGGTGGAGAGGTATTCCTTCCCCCGATAGGAGACGCCACGTGTATCTCTTAGTTTGAGCCCAGGATCGGCAGAATCAAATTCCATGATATCCGGGTACGCCTGCCCTTCCTCGAAACGGTAAACTGGCACACAGACAACCCCCTCTTTGGGTTCACAACTCTCGGCGACCCTTAGCAGGAGGAGGATCTCATCACCGAATTTGACTGCACCTGGATTGAATGCGCCGAGAACCCGGTATCCTTCCAAAGACGGCGTCACATCTGCAGGTGTAATTAATGGGTTGTGCACGTGTTTGGTAATCATTTACGGACTCCTTTGGAGAACATGGCGCCATCACTCTACCTGTTACTGTTCTTCATTCTGGAGCGAATCATGGGCTTGCAGTTGGTGTATGACACATGATAGCATGACGCTTTATGTCGACC
Source organism: Anaerolineae bacterium (assembly GCA_030598885.1). Classification (GTDB taxonomy): domain Bacteria; phylum Chloroflexota; class Anaerolineae; order Anaerolineales; family E44-bin32; genus DUEZ01. The sequence goes on from JAUVOZ010000146.1 coordinate 4,469, forward strand.
AACTTGCGAAACGCTAGCTTTCAGCCCCCATTACTGTCTAGCGGAAAGCGCCATCTTCGCATCGCATATAGCCTTGCAGATGCGGGTGAGATAAAAACCTGGTGCTAGGGAGAAGACCTCTACGCGGAAGATGTAATCGCTTGACGTAGACGGCTGAGACCCTCATTTAGATAATCCTCCGGCAGGCCATAGCTGACCCGTAAATGATGGTCCAAGCCAAAATGGTCCCCTGGAACCACGAATGTTTTATATTCGTGAATCAGTTGTTTGCACAACTCGGTAGAATTGACATTAGCATGGTAGCGAACGAAAGCGATAGCTGCAGCCTGTGGTGGGATTAGAGAGAATAGATCATCATGCTTCATGTACCAACGCTCGAAGTTGTCATACCCTTTACGGATGTACTTACGGGTTCGCGCCAGGATACGAGGGCGAACCTGAGGAGAAAGGGTATAAGCAGCCAGCTTGTTAGAAAGCATAGTCGTGCTGATGGTAATGTAATCCTGGCGTGACCAGATTTCCTCCGCTGTCTGAGCGGGCGCAACGACCCAACCGACACGTAGGCCTGGCAAACCGTAAGCTTTAGACATGCTGCTTATCGCCAGCACCCGTTCATAACGTCCCCAAAAAGAAGGTGTAA
>JAUVOZ010000151.1 GCA_030598885.1 Anaerolineae bacterium
GGGTGGCATCGCAAACTCCACCTTTACCATGAACCATTCTATTATGTGGAGTATGGGTTAGCCCAGTTGGGTGCGGTGCAAGTTTGGAAAAACGCGTTGCAGGATCAAGCTCAAGCGGTCAAGCAATATAAACAGGCGTTAGCGAAGGGCGGAACGTTACCGCTTCCCGAACTTTACCAAACCGCTGGAGTCAGATTTTCCTTCGACGCCGAAATGTTGTCCGATGCAGTGTCACTGATGGAGTTCACAATTAAGGAATTGGAAGCGATATAACGATTTTAAGTAGCCAGTGTTTCAAAGACTTAATTGCTTGAATTAGCTAGGGTGTATTACCTGGGTGAATGAAATTCAAGAGACCCCCGAGTTGGTATAGAACTCGGGGGTCCATAGTTGGCGGAGAGGGTGGGATTCGAACCCACGGTGGCCCGCAAGGACCACAACGGTTTTCGAGACCGCCCCGTTCGTCCACTCCGGCACCTCTCCGCGGTCAGTAGCGATTATAGCGCGGGCAACCCTAGATTTCCACCTGATCCCCTATTGCAGGGTAATGCACTTGGGCAAGGCCAACCTCGGCTAGCTTCTCTGTCAACGCCATAGCGGCTCTTGGCTCACCATGAACAAGGAAGATCTGTTGCACGCGATTCCGAGTCGCCAGCGCGTAGGTCAGTAGGTAATCCTGTCCGCCATGGGCTGAGAGTCCGTTGATACAAGCTACCTCCGCCCGCACCTTGTGCTTCTCACCAAAAATTTTTACCCTTTTCTGGCCTTCAGATAGGCGTCGACCAAGGGTATGAGGCGCCATCCAGGAGGTGATCAAGATGGTGTTGCGGGAGTCTCCGATATTGTTTCGCAGGTGATGCAGGATGCGACCGACTTCAGCCATACCAGAGGCTGAGATGATCACGGCTGGACCGTCCAGCATGTTGATCGCCTTGCTCTCCTGCACTGAGCGGGTGTAGCTGAGCAGATCAAAGCCGAACGCGGAGCCATATTGTTCCTGCATAAAGACCAACATCTCTTGGTCGTAGCACTCGGGATGAGCCCGGAAGATGTCGGTGACGTTGATCGCCAACGGGCTGTCGACGAAAACCGGGATGCGCGGGATGTCACCCTTCTCGATCATCTGGTGCAAATAGTAGACCAGGGTCTGGGTGCGACCAACGGCGAAAGCAGGGATAATGACCTTGCCCTCCCGATCAACCGTGCGAGTGATTACTTCTTGTAATGCTTCGTAGGCTTGGTCTGGAGGATCATGAGAGCGGTCGCCATAGGTGCATTCCATAATCAGGTAATCGACATCCTCCGGGAGCACCGGATCGCGCAAGATGGGCAAATCGAGCCTCCCAATATCGCCTGAGAACATCAAGCGTACCTTACGTCCATGTTCTTCCAGTTCCAAGATGACCCCAGCTGAGCCAAGGATGTGACCAGCCTCCACCAGGGTGGCGACGACGCCTGGAACAGGTTCGAAGGGGTACTTATAGTCTTGGCGGACCAGGTATTGAGCGACCTGCTTGGCGTCTTCCTTAGTGTACAGCGGCTCAATTGGTGGCTTGCCGCGCCGGGCGCGTCGCTTGTTCACAAATTCGACGTCTGACTCCTGGATGTGGCCCGAATCCCTGAGCATAATGTCGGTCAGATGGGTGGTGGCGTAGGTGGCGTGGATTGGGCTCTCATAACCTTGGCGGACCAGGTTAGGAAGGTTGCCGATGTGATCGATGTGGGCGTGGGAGAGTATCACAGCCTCTACGTCGGTTGGGTCAAACGGGAAATTTAAATTGCGTTGGTAGGTCTCTTTACGCCGCCCTTGGTACAATCCGCAGTCAAGCAGCAGATGATGTCCATTTAGACTGATCAGGTGACGTGAGCCGGTAACGGTCTGAGCAGCGCCGTGGAAGGTTATATTCATCTATCCCTCATTGGTTTTAATTTGTCAGTCCCTAAGGATTGAGAGGATATCCTCGCCATAGGCTTGAAAGCGCCATTCAAGAGGGTGCATCACCCTTCGCAGAGACTCGGTGTCGCTGGGCGCAGCCTGGGCGATATCCCACAGGACGTCGCGTGGTAGGATGACGTCCGATTCAACACTGCGTTTGCGAGCAACGCTTTTGCGGTATGCATGTAGCGCCTCGTATCGGGCATGGACTGCTTCTGCGACCCGTTTAGTAGTTGGCCGGCGAGGGATGGGTGCCTGATGACCGCGGGTGACAGCCGAGAGCAACCCATCGCCGTAGCGCCGGATCTTACCTTGGGTCATGCCTGGTAGATCGCGCAGCGCCATCAGGTCCACTGGGGCTTCCTGGGCAATCGCCAACAGCGTCTTGTCCCCCAAGATTTTGAATGGTGGCTGGTTGAGGTGACGGGCTTGTGCATCGCGATACAGGTACAACTCGCGCACCACAGCCATCTGTCTGGGAGTAAGTGTCCGTACGTTGGAGATGCGCCAGTATCCATTTGGATCGAATCCGTTGTCGTGGGGATCGACATCGGTCAGGCGCACACAGGCTTCACTCGCCTCCTCCCAGCGCTCAGCAAGGTGCAGGGCTTTAGCTAGGCGGTCGCGCAGTGGTAGCAGATAGTAGGTGTCGAGACGGGCATAGTCAAGCAGATCGGGAGAGAGGGGACGCTTGCCCCAGTTGGCCCGCTGGTAGCGTTTGCTCACTTGGACGCCGAACTCTTCAGCCAGGATGTCCCTCAGACCACTTCGTTTTCGGCCGAGGGTGCGGCTTGCCACTCGGGTATCGAAGAGATTGGCGAAGGTGAAACCGAAGTCGCGTTTAAGACACATGATGTCATACTCAGCTCCGTGGAAAACTTTCTCAATTTCCGGGTTGGAAAAGAGGGAACCAAGTGGATTCAGATCACGCAACGCAAGGGGGTCGACCAAGTAGTCCGCCCCGGGTATAGAGAATTGAATCAGGCATACCCGTTCCCGATAGGCATGTAAGCTGTTTGACTCAGTATCGACCGCCAGACGCGATTGGGAACGCAGGGTGGTCACGACATCCTGAAATGTACCTTCTTCCTGAATCAGTCTCGGTGGGGGCAATGATGGCGGGTTCATAGGACGTATTATACCCGCACGGAGGTCTTACCTGGTTGTCAATTCAACCACCCGTTAGAGTCCCCAGGTCGATAGATGGCATGCGCGATATCTTGACCCATAGAATCGGGCTTTGCGATTGACAGGATGGATATTGGCTGACTCGGTCATCAGGATGAAATCTAAACTAACTTCGTTGCTAGGCAAAGGAGCCAACTCACGGGCAATTGCTTCTTTCGGGATAACATATCAGCTGCAGGACCGAAGTGCGGAGCAGGGATAATTCAGGTACCGAGATAGTATAATTGCCAGGGAATATCTAATAGCTTCACGACGGGACGCAAATTTATAAGGAAAATTCCCCTGTAATCCAATTGAGTTGGTCGTTACTGCAGCGTTGGATAGTACAACATGCTCTCCTTTGTTTGGTGAGCCCGGCCACGGTTGGTGTGTTTTGCACATCATTCTTTCATTGCCGGGGTTTCATAAGGGTTTAATGTCTTTGGGTGAAGATGTGCCCGTTAGGGTTGTTGTTACTTGGAAGAGGATACTTATTTCATATATCAGGGGTTGGGAAAGGGCTATACATGTAGCAATTCCCTTTACGGTGAGTGCTGGAACAGGGAATCTCCAGGAGTTCGGTAGATGAGCAGTGATGATATGTCGGATTCGGTGGACGAACCCGGCTCTCGGGCGAAGTTCATGATTGGTGGGATAATGATCGCGGCAGCGATCGTCTACTTGATCGCTTCCTCCACTAAAGCCACTACGCAATATTATATGACTATCGATGAGTTGATCGCCAAGGGAGAGGCGATCGTTGATCGGGACATCAAGATCTCGGGGGTGATCATAGGTGACACGATCGAATATGATGCCCAAACGCTGACGCTACGCTTCACTGTCGCCCAAGTACCAGCCGATCTTGATGAAGTTCAGAAGGCGGGTGGGATAATGGAGGTGCAGCAACAGGCGATCGCTAACCCGAACGCCTTGCGTCTGGAGGTAGTGCACATCGGCCCCCGACCTGATCTGCTGCGCCATGGTGCGCAGGCGATCATCACCGGACGGTTAGGCGAGGATGACGTATTCTATGCCGATGAACTTCTGCTCAAATGCCCGACCCGCTACGAGGCCGAGTCACCCGTTCAGGCGGTGGAGGGGAAGTAGTCAAATAATTTGGTCTGAACGCTGGATAGCAGCCGGCTGATAGTTATTTATCTTCTTATGGTTCGGGAGTAGGTAGAGTGATCATACATGTAGGCTATTTCTCGCTGGTGCTCACATTTTTAGTCGCTCTATATGGTGTCGGCGCGGCAACTTACGGCGCTATTCGTCGTAAAACCCAATTCGTTGAGAGCGCTCGTTATGCTATGCTGCTCACCTGGCCGTTGGTGACCTTGTCGGTGTTAGCGATCGTTTGGCTTCTGGTCAGCGGGGACTTTCAGGTTCACTACGTATATTCGACCACCAGCAACGACATGCCGGTTTATCTCAAGATCACCGCCTTGTGGGGTGGCCAGGCCGGTTCGTTGGTCTTCTGGTCTTGGCTGATGGCTGCCTTTGCCAGCGCAGTCAGTCTACGTAACTGGGACCACGATCGGGAGCTATTGCCGTGGGTGGTGGTTGTGATAATGGTCAACTTGGCTTTCTTCCTATCCCTGGCGATTTTCTTTGAAAATCCCTTTGCCCGTCTGTGGAAAACACTGGATGGCGAACAGATGACGGCCATGTTTCAACCCCGTGGGACGATGCCGTTGGTGCCCGGTGATGGTCGAGGTTTAC
>JAUVOZ010000081.1 GCA_030598885.1 Anaerolineae bacterium
GGTGCTGGCCGGGGCTTGTAGCCAAATCGATGTTGTGATCCACCCGGATAACAGCGTAACTGTGGAAGACAATGGGCGGGGCATTCCAGTTGATATCCACCCTGAGATGAAGAAACCTGCGCTCGAGGTTGTTATGACCGTTCTCCATTCTGGGGCTAAGTTCGGTGGCGATGGCTACAAGGTGGCAGGTGGCTTGCACGGTGTCGGTGTTTCAGCCGTAAATGCGCTTTCTGAATGGTGCGAAGTCGAGGTCAAGCGCGGAGGAAAAGTACATTTCCAGCGTTACGAACGCGGTGCACCTACTGGCCCAGTGAAGGTGGTTGGCAAGGTTACCAAGACGGATACGGGAAATAAGACGACTTTTATGTATGACTCGGAAATTTTCACCGGTGATTTTATGTATCGCTTCGAAACGTTGGTCCAGCGTTTCCGTGAGATGGCTTTTGTCACCCGGGGCGTGACAATTAATTTGCTCGACGAGCGTGCCGAGCGTGAAATGACCTTTTATTTCGAAGGGGGGATAACTTCCTTTGTCCGTTACCTCAACCGCAACCGTGGTGTACTACATCCGATTTGTTATGTTGATGAGGAAATCGATGGAACAGGCATTGAGGTCGCTCTGCAATTCACCGATGCCTACGCCGAGTCGGTATATTCCTTTGCTAACACGATCAACACTGTGGACGGCGGCACCCATCTGACAGGGTTCCGGGCAGCTATCACCCGCACGATCAACGACTACGCAAGAAAGAATAGCTTGTTGAAAAACTCCGACCACAACTTCACCGGTGATGATACGCGTGAAGGCTTGACGGCAATTGTCAGTATCAAACATCGTGACCCGCAGTTTGAGAGCCAGACGAAGGTGAAGTTGATGAACGCCGAAGTCCAGACTCAGGTGCAGCAAGTTCTGGGTGAAGCTTTTGGGGTGTTCCTAGAGGAGAATCCGAGGGCGGCCAAGGCGATTGCCCAGAAATGCCTGACATCTGCTAGAGCACGGGATGCAGCCCGTAAGGCGCGAGATCTGGTGATCCGAAAGAGCGCCCTCGAGAGCCTGACTCTACCAGGTAAGTTGGCTGACTGCTCGGAGCGGGACCCGAATAAGTGCGAGCTCTATATCGTCGAGGGTGATTCGGCCGGTGGATCCGCCAAGCAAGGGCGAGATCGACACTTCCAGGCTATTTTGCCCCTACGGGGTAAGATCCTTAACACGGAGCGAGCAAGGCTGGATAAAATCCTTTCCAACAACGAAGTCAGAGCGTTGATATCGGCCTTAGGGACCAGCATCGGGGAGACTTTTGATATCTCCAACTTGCGTTACGGTCGGGTGATTATTATGACCGATGCCGACGTGGATGGCGCCCATATTCGCACCCTGCTCTTGACCTTTTTCTTCCGTTATATGCCGGAGCTGATCGAGGAGGGGCATCTATTCATCGCCCAACCCCCGCTCTATCGGGTCAGTCATAAACGGAAGGTGCTATTCGCCTACACCGATAACGATTTGGCTCGTATCCTGAAGGAATTCGGTTCCGCAGCAAAAAAGGCTCATTTGCAACGGTATAAAGGTCTGGGTGAGATGAACCCGGATCAATTGTGGGATACCACGATGGATCCATCCAATCGCACGCTGCTCCAGGTGGCAATTGAAGATGCGGCGGCTGCCGATCGGACCTTCAATATGCTGATGGGGGCTGCCGTACCTCCCCGTCGCCGCTTCATCCTGACCCATGCCCTCGAGGTACGGAATCTGGATGTTTAATCAATAGCCACAATGGAAAGGCACAAGCGCCAATAAGAGAACTGTATGTGGGGTGTGAGCAAAGCTCACACCCCACATATGCTTCTCTTTTTCCTGCTGATGCCTGCTTTTTCCCAGTTTTAACAGCCTATTTCATTCACCGGGTTGGTGGTATGGGTTGGTCCCCCCTGTATGGTCCGTTGTGTCGAGAACTTGTTTTATCTGCGGCACAGCCTCTCGGATCGTGACCTCCACGCCCTGCTTCATGGTTACATCAATCAATCCGCACCCTTGACACCCACCACCAAATGAAATATAGGCGATGTTATCCTTGACTTCGAGCAATGTGACGAAACCTCTATGCATGGCAAGGCCCGGATTAATTTCTTTGTCGATCACTTCCTGCACTGATTGTGATGTAGGGTCTTTCCAGAGCGGATTCGGGTTATCGAACTGGAAACCGCGTCGAAACCGATCTTGGTTGTATACCAAAGAAGCTCCCTCTAGGTTAGGCGCGCTTTCAGGATCGATTAGAACTTTAAGCTCGCCAACCTCAATCACATTGTCGTCGGATCGTATATCGGTCATGGGTACAAAACCAAGTGAATAGCGGAAGCCACCTGGTCCACGCCCGATGATCGCAACCCGCAAAGCCATGTCTTGGATATCCTTTTCCTCCACCTCAGTAATGATTTCCTTCATCGCGGTATCGCTGATAGTTATCATCCACACCTCCTTGTAAGAATGAATACCTTTAAGTCAAACAGGATTATACCTAAACGACGTTCAGTCGTCGATGTTAGTGCTCGGTTCCAGGCGTTGGAATTGACTCATATACAAGTCGTGGTATACGCCACCCTACTCCTCGAGAGTAGTTTTTTTCAGTGCGCTCATCGTTGCCAATTGAGGAAAACAGAGAGGATATCTAAGTTCGGCCTGAGATCAGTGAACGTATGAGTACTCAGTTCAATATCGACAGCAGCAATGCCGTTCATCGAGGCCCAATCGATCAGTTGGCCGGTGTACTGGCAGTTGGTATCCAAGGGTGGGTAAGGATAATCACTAACCGCGGCTACGGCTTCCGCCAGACTAATCGAAGCTGCATCAGGAGGTTGACCACCAGGAAAGATACCCAAACCAGCGCTGTGGTAATTAATCAGAGCTTCAACATGCTGGCTGAGAAGGAAGCGTATCAGCGCCAATGTCTCAGGTTCTGAGGCTGGATAGGTACCGGCGGTGATTGGCAACATGTCCCAGCAACCATTACGCGGCCATTCAGCTTGCCAATGTGCAGGCCAGTTGCGATTCAGGTCAACCCCGTTTTCATTAGCCCGTCCGTAGATACCATGTGAATGGGCATCACCATCGGGGTTGAGGGATCTGAGAATAAACAGTGTCACATCGTGCGGGATCAAATCGGGGCGGCCGGGCAGGATGGTGATCAGTTGGTCAGCCAGGGCGATAGTGTTCCATTCGTAGCCACCGTGGATGCCAGCCACGATCATCCGTTTCTTCGCTCCGGAGCCAAAACGGTATACTTCGAGTGGGCGTCCAGCGACAGAGTAGCCGATGATAATTGGGCTTTGGTTGTATGAGATAAGGGTCGCCGAGGGAGTAGTGTAAGACTGATCGGTAGCCGTGACAGTGGATGTGTTAAAGGGAGGAGTGAGTGTGGCGGCTACTGTAGGTGCTTGAGACTGGGAGGTTTCCTGGATCTCATCCCAGGCTCCTGAGATTGTTGGCGTCGATCCATTGAATGAGCCCACACAGGCTACCAGCAGGGTAGAGAGCAGACAGCAAGTGCAAAGTCTGATCAGCTTGTGGCCCGGATGATGGCTATTTCTGATCACAAACCGTCTCGAATAATCGCGATAGATCGCAGTCGATTCACTAAGCAACCACATTGCATCCAACTTGCCTTAATCACGCTCTCTCATATTTGGGCAATACTATATCATGGCAGCGCAGAAAAAAGCCCAAGCGAGTGAGAGGGAACATACTCCTTTTTTATTTATCCAGCAGGTCAGGCTCCCACGCCTGACCGTTGGTGGCATGCCCACTCCGCTGCGCCGAAGGTCCTGAGCGTAGTCGAAGGGACAGGCTCCGTCGAAGGGCTACGGGATCCAACCCAGTCCCGTCAAGTCAAGCTTGATGAACGATCTCGCTTCGCTCGCGGGATGAACGATCAAGCCCAGTCCCGTCTGCACCCTTCGGGTACCTTCGGCGCGGGACGAACGGTCGAGCCCAGTCAAGCCCCGTCTCGCTCTGCTCGCGGGACGAACGGCTGGACGAACGGTGCTTCGCCAGGAGCCGCCTGTGCAGGAATAGGTAGATAGGAGGAATTTGTTTTGAGGCAAATAACATACATAACAATAAAACTATGTCAACCGTCAATAGTTATTGGAGGAGTTCCAGTTATTAATGACCTCAATGTGAAAAAAACAGTTTGATAAAATGTTTTTTAGCTCTGCTGGGTCAATGGTAGTCAAAACGTATGTCATTTGCTACAATTGGCTGAAGTTGGCACTATTAGAAATTTCCTTCGACTGAGTCCTGCATGCCCCTCCGAAATGGCACGATCCTCAAGAATCGTTATCGAATTGAACGCGCCCTTGGGCAGGGCGGGATGGGCGCGGTATATGAGGCATATGATGTCAACCTGGGGGTTAAGGTTGCGGTTAAAGAAAACCTATTCACCACCGAGGAGTACGCACGACAATTCCGACGTGAGGCCACCATCCTGGCTAGCCTCCGACATCCTAATTTACCCCGTGTGACGGATCACTTCGTGATCGAAAAGGAAGGCCAGCACCTGGTGATGGACTTCATTGACGGGGTGGACCTACGTGAGCGGTTGGAGACCGAAGGATCGATTTCAGAGGAAGAGGCTTTACCCTGGTTCCTGGCGATTAGCGACGCGTTAAGTTATTTACACAGCCGAAAACCTCCCATCCTTCACCGTGACGTCAAGCCCGGAAATATCAAGATCATGCCCAGTGGTCGAGCCATGTTGGTGGATTTCGGCCTAGCCAAGGTCGCAGAAGATGGCGACACCACAAGCACGGGTGCCAAGGCCATGACACCTGGTTTCTCGCCACCGGAACAATATGGAACGGGCCGAACCGACTCCAGGACGGATGTTTACTCCCTTGGAGCGACGATGTATGCCATCCTGACAGCTGCGATTCCGGAGGATTCAATCCAGCGAGCGATGGGACGTGAGAAGCTGACCCCAGTTCGCAAGCGAAACTCCGAGGTCAGCTCAGGTGTGGCAAAGGTGATCGAGAAAGCCCTCGCAGTACACCCCGATGATAGATATCAGTCGGTACAAAAAATGGCAATCGCCCTTAGTTCAGCCTCGGGGGCCAGCCATCCCACCATCGTCCGTAGCTACCCTTACCTGGAAAGCACCAGAGTTGCTTCGGGTAAGGATGTTGGAGCAGACCTGGTAACACGAAAGTATAAGTCGGCTGCCAGGTTGCGCCGCTTGTCAAAGGCTTTACTTCTGGTGCTACCACTGGCGCTGATCGCAGTCGGTGCCAAATTTGTTGTTCCGGATCTAGGTCCGCGATTGGCTGCCCTGTTGGCTAGACCGACGGCCGGACCTACCTTGCCGGATCTGCTGGCGACCGACACGATTGATATTCAACCCACCCAAACAGAAGATTTTACTCTATTCCCGATTACACCCAGTCCAGAAGTCACTGAGGAACCGATTATAGTGCCGACCTCGATTGGGACTGCGACCCCGACACAACCACCAACGGCGACGCCCCAAGGTGGAGGCGTGGGGCAAGTCGCATACGTCTCCGGGAAGACCGGCAACCCACAAATCTACCTCATCAATGTCGATGGGACCGGAGAGCGTCAGTTGACCAACCGCGAGGAAGGCGCCTGTCAACCGGCTTGGTCGCCAAATGGGTTGCAGTTGGTGTTTACCTCGCCTTGTCAGAGTGACACCGAGGAATATCCAGGCTCCAGCCTGTGGTTGATCTCTTTTAATGAGGAAGACAACATTTCCGACCCGATTCCTTTGCAGACATTACCTGGAGGTGGAGGCGACTATGATCCAGCCTGGGCGCCAGACGGCGAGCGAATCGCCTTCACTTCTCGCCGGGATGGACGATCCCAGGTATATATTATGAATCTGGATGGAACTGGTTTGGTGAATCTAAACGAAGATCTAGCGTACAATCGTCAGCCGGCCTGGTCGCCAGATGGAAAACGAATATTGTTCACAACCAGTCGGGCGATGAATAAGGAAATTTGGATCATGCCTGATTATGGGGGTGATGAGGCGGCGTTTTCCCGCAGTGACGGGAAAGACGACTCCTTTGCGGATTGGTCGGGAGATGGCGAGTTGATCTTGTTCCAACGGGAAATCACATCTATCCCCATCTTGGTCGCCGCTCGTTTCAGTGATCAAGGCCGGATCGATTTCAGGATTTGCCCCGAGGGCAGGTATGCAGGCTACCCAATGGCGGAACCTCAGTGGTCCCCTGATGGTAATTGGATTATTTTTGAAACTTGGCCTGATGGTCGAAATCACAATATCGCCTTCATCACCTGGAGTTGCACAGACTTTGCTGAGATAACCAACCACCCGGCCGAGGATTTCGATCCTGCCTGGCGACCCATGCCCTAAATCTTGAGCGATATCTCTGGGAAGTCTCGGATAAGTTAAACCCTGCAGCGAGGGAAGAGGAGAATTGTCAGGTTGGTAAAGGAACTCTGTTCTTGTTGCGTCATAACGCTTGAGGCATAATCGTTATACTTGAGGATACGACCGGCGCTTGTTCCGGTGGAATTTCAGTCAGCAGTAGGAGTGAAGTTGCTGGCTTAAACCAAATAGATGGGAGTAGATCATGACAGCAATGGTTATCGATGGCAAAGCAATCGCTGCAGAGTTGAGAAAAGAGGTTGCTAAAGGGGTTGAGCAGTTAGTCGCTACTGGCACGATACCCCCTGGTCTAGCGACGGTTCTGGTGGGTGTAAATCCTGCCTCTCAAACATATGTCCGCATGAAGCGTAAAGCCTGTGCTGAGGTTGGCATCGAGTCTTTTGGTTACGAACTTCCAGTTGACACTTCCCAGGAAGATATTGAAAAGGTGGTAAAGGAACTTAACGCAGATCCGAAGGTTCACGGTATTCTGGTCCAATTGCCGTTGCCCGCCGGTTTGGATGAAGAGGCGGTACTTAAGGCGATAAGCATCGAGAAAGATGTGGATGGATTCCACCCCTTGAACATTGGTCGGCTGGCACAGAAGGGGCGCGAGCCCTTGTTCGTTCCCTGCACTCCTGCAGGGTGCATCGTGTTGCTTAAAAAGGCTGGCGCACAATTGGAGGGTGCCCGGGCGGTAGTTGTAGGTCGTTCTAACATCGTTGGCATGCCGGCTGCTCTCCTACTGGTCAAGGAGAATGCCACGGTAACCATATGCCATTCGCGCACACGTGACCTACCATCCGTTTGCCGCGAAGCTGATGTTCTTATCGCCGCTATTGGTCGCCCGGAAATGATCCGAGGCGATTGGATAAAGCCCGGCGCTTATGTGATTGACGTCGGGGTTAACCGTGTAGATGATCCAAGTCGCAAGCGAGGGTACCGGCTAGTGGGCGACGTGGCTTTTGAAGAGGCGGTAGAGGTCGCTGGAGCGATCACCCCCGTACCGGGCGGAGTTGGTCCAATGACCATCGCGGGCTTGTTACGCAACACCCTGCACTCCGCTCAACGAACGGTGGCCTGAACGATCGCACTAACTATAGTGATGTGGGCGCCGTCTTCGATTTGGGGCGGCGCGTTCTCATTAATTCTATGATCTAGCGGCATGACAATCATCTACTACCAGGTGTGTTGTCTGATAATTGACGACTTATGGTGGCGGTGTTAGACTCGACGCATCGGGTAAAGGGAGGACCCATGGCAACACTCCTCATCCGGCACGCTACGGTTCTGGTAACGATGGATGACCAGCGACGAGAGATCCCCGATGGTGCCCTCCTGGCGCGTGATGGTTGGATCGAGCAGGTCGGTTCTACTGATGAATTGCCAGCGGTTGCAGATGAAGTCCTCGATTTGACAGATCACCTGGTCCTACCCGGTCTGATTAACACCCACCATCATTTCTATCAAACACTCACCCGGGCTGTACCTGCAGCGCAAGACGCCGACCTTTTCCATTGGCTAAAAACCCATTACCCGATCTGGGCAGGCCTAGTTCCTGAAGATATTCGCATCTCAACCCAGCTTGCCCTGGCTGAACTTGCTCTTTCTGGTTGCACCACTGCCTCCGATCACTTTTATATCTTCCCTAACGGATGTCGTCTGGACGATGAGATCGAAGCATCAAAGCAGGTTGGGATGCGGCTGCATGCTTCGCGCGGCTCGATGAGCTTAGGCGAAAGCCAAGGCGGCCTGCCACCAGATAAAGTCGTTGAAGAAGAGGACGAAATCCTGAGTGATACCCAAAGGGTGATCGAGGTCTATCACGACCCTCAGCCAGGCTCCATGACCCAAATCGTGGTTGCCCCTTGCTCCCCTTTCTCGGTCACTCCAGAGCTAATGCGTCAAGCAGCTGCCATGGCCCGGTCCTATGACGTACAGATGCACACCCACCTGGCAGAGACGTTGGATGAGGAGCAGTTTTGTTTGCAGAAGTTTGGTCACCGACCCTTGGCATACGCTGAGGAACTGGACTGGGCAGGGGACGATGTGTGGTTTGCCCATGCTGTGCATATCAACCCAACAGAAGTGGCGCGTATGGCGAGTAGTGGAATTGGTGTTGCCCACTGCCCATCATCAAACATGCGGCTGGCTTCAGGGATTGCTCCGGTACGACGCTACCTGGCGGCAGGGGTAAAAATAGGACTA
>JAUVOZ010000199.1 GCA_030598885.1 Anaerolineae bacterium
CCTTCGACCGCTGATGTAGTAATTTGTGGCGCGGGAATCGCCGGTATCTCCACCGCCTACCACTTGGCTGTCAAGTGTGGCGTCAAGGATATCGTTCTCGTGGACGAACGTCCACCACTCTCACTAACCAGCGATAAGTCTACTGAGTGTTACCGAAATTGGTGGCCCGGACCAGGTGACGCCATGGTTGGCTTGATGAATCGCAGCATCGACATCTTGGAAGACCTTGCCCATGAGAGTGGGGATGTTTTCAACCTCAATCGCCGGGGGTACTTCTTCGTCACAGCCAATCCAGACCGCATCCACGACTTCATAATCCACGCGGAAGAAGCCGCCGACTTGGGCGCCGGTCCCGTCCGCTACCACACCGGTAACCCGGACGATCCACCTTACCATCCAGCGCCAAGCTCAGGCTTTGAGGACCATCTTATCGGAGCGGACCTGATCACCGACACTGATCTCATTCGAGAGCATTTCCCCTATCTCTCCGAGGAGACGGTGGCTGTGGTCCACGCCCGCAGGTGTGGTTGGTTCAGCGCTCAACAATTAGGCATATACCTTCTTAATCGCGCCCGAGAGAATGGAGTGAAGCTGACCGAGGCTCGGGTGGAGGCAGTGGACGTGACAAAGGACCGGGTACAAGCTGTTCGCCTAGTAGGTGGCGAAGGTCCGACAAAGATCACTACCCATAACTTCGTCAACGCTGCCGGGCCTTTCCTTAAACCGGTCGGTCAATTAGTTGGAACAGATTTACCCGTCTTCTCCGAATTACACGCCAAAATCGCCATAAAAGACGGTTTAGGAATCTTCCCGCGCGGAGCGGGGTTACTGATCTGGGCTGATCCCCAATTCTTACCCTGGACAGAAGAGGAACGCTCTTTATTAGTAGAAGACGAGGAAATGAACTTCATACTCGATCAATTCCCACACGGTGTACACGCCCGTCCGGATGGTCCTCCCGACAGCCCGATCGTTCTCATCCTGTGGACATACGACACCAATCCGATTGAACCTTTCTTTCCCCCCAACTTCGATCCCTACCTCCCGGAGATCGTTTTACGCGGCTTGGCGACGATGATTCCCGGATTGAAAGACTATTTTGGAAGGGCACCGAAGCCTTTCGTGGACGGTGGATACTACACCAAGACGCAAGAGAATCGTCCTCTGATTGGACCGCTCGGGGTCGAAGGATCCTGGGTGATTGGCGCGCTCTCAGGCTTCGGTCTTATGGCTTCGTTAGCTTGTGGCGAATTGTTGGCCGCTCATATTTCCCGAAACGACTTGCCGCCGTACGCGCCGTGGTTTCTGGTTGAGCGATATGAGGACCAAAAATACAAAGAATTGTTACATAATTGGGGAGATACCGGGCAACTCTAAACAAACCCTCCCGCGGGTTTTGAGCGGGTTAATTCTCTAATCCTCCCGCAGGTTTGGGGTTAACCCTCCCGCAGGTTCGGAACCTGCGGGAGGGATTAAGATTAAACCTGCCTTCTCCAACACCCATCGAAGCGTCCCCCTCTCCTCATCCGACAGCGGCAACAACGGAGATCGTACCGGACCGCCATAATATCCCATCATGTCCAAAGCCGCTTTGAGGCCAGGCACCCCAAAACGGGTTGTTACCGCAGTATTGACTTCGATCAACCGTTGTTGTATCTCCTGGGCAAGGGCCAGATTCCCCGACCGGTATTGGGTCAGCATACCTACAAGCTCCGGTCCGGCGATATTGGCCAGAGCCGCAACCGTACCCACCGCGCCAACAGCCAACGCCCCTAATAAAAATCCGGCTGATCCGGCTAGAACTTGGAAACCATCAGGAGTCTCGTGCACCATAGCGCCAATTTTGGCCACGCTTCCCCCACTATCCTTGATCCCGGCTACATTTGGATGATTCGCCAAGCGGACCACGGCTTCAAGTTGAAGATCGACACCAGTGTTTGCTGGAACACTGTAGAGAATAATGGGCACTGGTGAGACATCGGCCACTTGGCGGTAATGGTTCTCGAGGGCCGCCGCCGACATAAATCTTTTGTAATAGCTTGGGGTGACAACGATGACTGCATCAGCGCCGACCTCAGCCATTTGGAGCGTCAAATCGACCGTTGCCCGCGTTGACTCCATACCAGAACCAGCGATCAGCAAACGATCCGATGGAATTGTGACCCCAGCCTCCTGCACAACCTCGACCCGCTCATCAGGTGTGAGCGATACAAATTCTCCATTAGACCCACCAACGACATAACCTGAAAGAGGCTGCTCATTCCACCGGTCAAGATTATCTCGAAGACGGTCTAAGTCAATGTCGCCGTCAGTGTTGAACGGTGTGGGAATCGGTGGGAAAACACCATCAAGAGAAAGCGGATTATCAGATGTCGTCGGATTCATTGGTGGAAATAACCATCATTTATTGAAAGCATTTACTGCTTCAGCTATGGCTTTACGGATCCGCGCGTCAGGGACATCTTCCACGGCTTGATAACGCTCGCCATCGACCCAAATGTCGAGCGAACCATCCATGCCGGTCCCAAAGTCCAGATCCACCTGGCTTAGGTCGGGATAAGCTTGAAGCCGCAACTTCACCATCCCCTCGATTTGCTCGCTTATCGGCGACGCTCTAAACTCATCAGGGTCGAACTTAATGCTAGCAATGGGCGATGCTTCAGACAGCCTGTCAGGGAGCTGGGTGGATTTCAGCCGCTTAGCATCAACCATCTGTATCGACTCTGGCGGTGCAGGTGGTCGATCTACCCAATGCCCCTGAGTCGTAACTCGTATCATAAGAACCATGAGTGCAACCGCAGCAATAACAATGAGAAGGATTTGAATCTGTCCAAAAATCATCGGCTTTACACCTCAGGTCCCAGCCGGCAGGTCTAAACACCGACTAAAATTGCCCTCGCTGGCGCGCCATCGCTTCCAACGAGCTTAAGTGGAAGGCAATACAGAGTATAACGCCCATGAGATACTTCACTCAGGTCCAAGCCCTCGACTATAACCACCCCTTTCTCCAGCAAGATACGATGCGGCTCACGAGTGTCTCCGAAGGGCGCTACCGACAGGTAATCGACTCCGACCAATTGGACTTTCTTACGGACCAACCACGCCGCGCCGCTAGCGTCGATCGCGACAAAGTCCTTTTGAAAATCGCTCTCACCTCGAGCCCAATAACGGGAGTTTGAAGTGCGGAATAAAATCCGGCGTGTCCGAGGGGGGATACCCGCCCCCTCGAGCATCGCCTCGTCTATCACGGTAGCTTGTGGGAGATGGACTACATACACACGGCCAGTAAGTACACGA
>JAUVOZ010000080.1 GCA_030598885.1 Anaerolineae bacterium
CGGATACCGCTTTAGCAACTATGCCCAAGACCTGCTGACCCAGTTCGACGATCTGATCCATCTGCAGTCGAAATTACGGGGCAAAGGTATCAAAGGTGCCGTCGGCACTGCAGCCTCCTTCGTTGAGATGCTGGCTGGCTCACCGATCACTCCCGAAATGCTTGAAGCTACTGTTATGGACGCCCTCGGCATCGAGGCTCATCCGATAACAACCCAGACCTACCCACGTCTGCAGGACTACAGCTTGCTCTGCGGCTTGGCTGGCATGGCAGCTTCACTACACAAGTTTGCGTTCGATATCAGGCTGATGCAATCCCCGGGCTTCCGCACTGCTTCCGAGCCGTTTGGCGATAGCCAGGTGGGATCTAGCGCTATGCCCTTCAAACGCAACCCAGTGAAAACAGAGAAAATCTGCTCGTTGGCTCGCCAAGTGGCAGCCGGGATCGCAATAGCCTGGCAAAATGCAGCGATCACACTACTTGAGCGCACGCTTGACGACAAGAGCAACCGTCGGAGGCTAATTCCAGAGGCTTTTCTGGCCTGCGAAGAGATGCTATGCACTGCCATCAGTGTGGTTGAAGGCTTAGAAGTGGACGAGAAGGGCTGTAAAGAACAGTTGGAAACCTACGGTCCGTTCGCCGCACTCGAACGTGTGTTGACCGCCCTGGTCCGCGTCGGCGCCGACCGACAGGAGATGCATGAGCGGTTACGACAGCATAGCATGGTCGCATGGAGAGCTATCGAGGACAGCAAACCCAATCCCTTGTCTGATCAACTCACCACTGATACAGTTCTGCTTCACTTCCTGCAACCGGCACGTATCCGCGAATTACTTGATGCCAGTTCCTATGTCGGTCTGGCGCCACAGCGAGCGCGCAAAATGGTCGCTCGCATCCGAGAGCGATTACTGCCCCCCCAGCAACTCGAATTGCCAACATGAAATTACTCGGCATGTTGAAAAAATGACTATCTTGCTTGTTGCCTGTCTCGGATTTGCCCTTCTAAATTGGATTGCCGTAGCGATTGATCATCGTCGATTGGAATACGTGGCTAAACCAGCCACGCTGCTTTTTTTAATCCTCTGGTTCGGTACCCGACTGCCAAGCTCCCAGCCAGCGCTCGGCATGTGGTTTTTAATTGGTCTGATGTTGTCAATGGCTGGAGATGTCTTCCTGATGCTTCCCGGGAATCACTTCCTCAAAGGACTGGTGGCTTTCCTTCTGGCACACGTCGCATATATAGTCGCTTTAAATCTGACCGGCCTGGTCATAAGCACGACATCCCTGCTGATCGCATTGGCGATCATACTTGTAGCAGGGGTCATTATGCAGCACCTGGTGACCAGCCTAAGAACATCGGGAAGGACGTCCATGATCGCGCCGGTGATCGCCTACGCTGTTGTCGGTAGCCTGACTTTTTGGTCAGCGGCTAATACCACCCTACGCCCTGACTGGCCTCCCTTGGCAGGATTCCTGGCGGTACTTGGTGGTGCACTCTTCTTTTCATCTGACACAGCTATTGCCTGGACCCGTTTCGTCGGTCCGCACCCCGGTGGTCGCTTATTCGAGATGATCGCCTACCACCTGGCACAGATAAGCCTTTCTATAGCGGTGTTGATGACGATCAGTACAATTCCATAAAGAATCTTGGATCTCATGCAAGAATTGTTAGCAGGAGTAATTGGATCGTTAAATAGGCAGACCTCCGAGGTCTGATAGACCTCGGAGGTCTTTAATAACTGATGGATGGCTACTTAGGTCAATTTATGTTGGCTGACACCCCATGATCTGTCGACATATAAGTCCCTTCTTTACACCTGAGCAAAATGTTCCTCTTCTACCTCCCGCCAATTGGCGCTCTCTGGCAGGCGCATGTAAGCAGCCAAAACGGGATGAACCTCCCGGATGATCTCGGCCATGCGTAGAGCCAATCGACGCATTGAGAAGTGAGCGTTCGGTTGGGAGCGTAATTCACACAAATGGAAGACTTCACGTAGGTTTAGCGTCATTAGCACCCGGCGGTTGAAGCCGTTCGGGACTACGTAAGCCGCTACATGGGGGTTCCACGATGCCATTGTGTGATAGGCCTCCTCGGCTGCATCCATCGCTGTCCGGTATGCCTCTTCGTAGCCCGCTTCAGCGATCAGTCGCGGCACTGCATATCCAAGGTCAGCCGTCAGGCGCTGTGGGGTCTGGGTCATCATCCGGTGGCGTTTAAGTTCGAAGTAGGCTCCCTGATCCATTTGAGCATCGAAAGTGTATACCGCGTGCTCCAGAGCACGCAGCGGGACGTCATAGCGCCCCATATTTCCCAGCAATGCTTCCACCAATTTAAAGCGCGGTTGTTCCCTAAGCGTGCGTACATGGGATAACGCTGTTTCGAAGGAGCAGCCGGCTTGAGAGTACAGAGCCGCGGCTATCACCTGCAGCTCTGCATCCGGATCATATGCAATCAAGCGTAGGGCTTCATCGCTCCCCCCAGCGCTTACTGCATCAGCCAAGACCGCCAACCCATCCTCCGCCATACTCAAGTATGGCACCCGATCGGTATACTTAATCAGAGTAGGCACTTCTCTCTGCGCTACCTCTTTCACCGCCAGTCCGATCTCACGAACCTCGGTCAGCGGATGGGTGAGCATCTTACGGATGGCCCATTCCAGCGAACGGGCGTTGACCGTCATCCCCACATTCGCCAATGCAGCCGAGGGGAGTAAGAAACGACAAGCATCCACACACTTGGAACGGACACGGTTGTCCCAGCCAACATCACTCTCCCCCTCCCTCCTAGGGTGGCGTTCACCGACCTTTTCCCGCACCGGCTCGATTGAGTTCTGATATGCTATGAAGAGATGATCACAACACTGGCGATAGGCCGCCTCATAGACCTCGCCGACAACCTCCGGTGGGACATAGTACTCGCCCGGCGCCCATTTCTGATAACGAGTGGATTTCTCGGTGTAGGAAGCCAGACGGTTCGATTCTATGCACTCAATGGCTAACCGGGAGACATTCTCAAAAGCGATATGCAACACGGCATGCTCTGCAACTGACGCATGTCCATAGCCAACCACCCATTTCTCATGGAACTCGGCTGATTTCTCATCGGTTAACCCCTCGGCGATCTGCCGAAAAGAGAGCGGTGACCTAGAAGTCTTGGCAAAGGTCACCGCGATTGTCTCTTGGCTGAGTCGTCCCGGATCAAGTAAATAGATCTTCCTCTGTAAGTCTTCAGGCATTTTCCATCTCCATGAGCGGGTCGAGAATCTCACGCGCTCGCCTGACGTCGGTTTGGATCTGTGCGATCAGCGCCTCCGGGCTTGAGAAACGCTGCTCATCACGTAATCGATCGATAAACGCTAACCGCATCTCCTGGCGATATAGATCATGGTTGAAGTCAAGCAAGTGTGTTTCGATGGTATCAACACCCTGGGTCTCCTCAAATGTGGGTCGGACCCCAATATTGGTCACCGCTGGCCAATGCCGTCCAACGACCTCCGCGATGCAGGCGTACACCCCAGACCGAGGATATGCTCTCTCTTCTAGGACACGAAGGTTAGCGGTTGGAAACCCGAGTCGTTTTCCTCGATTGGACCCAGCCACGACCTCACCCAGAATAGTAAAAGTCCGACCCAGGTATGTTGCCACACTGGCGACATCGCCAGCGCGAAGTGCCTGACGGATCCGCGTTGAACTGACCACCTCTTCACCTAGCAATATGGGAGGTACAAAATGAAGTTGGAACTTACGGTTAGCGCTGGCTGTTTCAAGAAAATGATGGTCTCCCTCACGCTCATGACCTAAAGCGAAATCCTCTCCCACCCAGAAATGAGAGAAGCCGGTATGGATCTGAAGCATATCAAGAAACGCATCGGCACTTACTTGGGATAGTTTGTGGTCAAAATGCTGGGTAATAACGTAATCTACTCCCAAATCACCTAACAGGATTGCCTTCTCCTCAGGTGAATTAATGTAGAAAGTCGGTCGCCGACCTCGAAGGACAGCTGATGGATGTGGGTAGAAGGTTAACACAACCGATGGGAGGCCCGCTGTATTGGCATGCGTGACCATGCTCAGGACCAATGACTGATGGCCGAGGTGCACACCGTCAAAGGAGCCTATCGTCAGACCACAACCATCTAGATGAATAGAACCTAGGTCATGAATGTGCTGCATGGTGTTATCTAGCTAAGGAAGACCTTTCGGGGGTGCCATTTCTTTCCCTCTTCGACAATCTCAAGGACAGCTATCAACTCGCCGTCCGGTCCGATCGCTCTCGCCATGCCGCTAGATCCCGGCTCAGCAGGAATGCGACGTCCGAAACGTATGAGCTCTAGATTATCACCCTCGACCTTGACCATTGGGAAATCCGGCAGTGCTTCTACGGCTGATATCAGGTAGCGCGTCCATTTGTTGGTAAGAAAGCCAACTTCCAGCTTTGGCAGAGGGACAGCGTCTTCCAATGAGAAAGGTCCTGCCCTAGTACGTCGCAGACTGGCCAGGTACGCGCCGGTTGATACACGCGCTCCAAGGTCATGAGCCAGGGAGCGAATGTAGGTCCCAGCCGTGCATTCGACATCCAAGAGCAGATCGGGTGGTTGGTATTCCAGAATCCTGAGTAGGTGAATGGTCACCGTGCGGGGTTCCAGTTGCACATCCTTACCAGCGCGAGCCAATTCGTAAGCCTTCTTTCCCCGTACTTTTATGGCGCTGAAAGGCGGTGGCACTTGTTCGATCTCCCCCCGGAACTCAGGCAGAACAGCTTGAATTTCTTCCAAAGTCGGTACAGCTTCTGTCTGTCGCAGCACCGGTCCCTCGGCATCATAGGTTTGGGTTGCAGTGCCAAAGCGGACCACGGCTTCGTAACGCTTGGAAGAAGTAGATAGGTACTCGCTTAGCCGGGTTGCAGGACCAAGACAAAGAATAAGCACCCCGGAGGCGCGTGGATCAAGAGTTCCTGCGTGACCCACCTTACGCACACCCGTACCACGCCGCACAAGTGTTACGATATTGTGTGATGTAGGACCAACAGGCTTATCGACGATGAAGAAACCAAATACATTCATTTCACCCCCCGGTCCTGGTTTGACCCGAGGATTTTTCGTGTGGCGGAGAGCACCCTAGCTCTCACCTCATCTAATTCACCAGCAACCATCGCTCCCGCGGCTTGCTCATGCCCGCCACCGCCAAACGCGTTCGCCAGGCGAGCCACATTCAACCCGTTGCGGGAACGCCAACTGACTTTAACCTTCCCTTCGGACTGCTCCACAAAAATCAAGGTCACCTCGGCACTCTCGATCGTACTCAGTAGGTTAATAAGATCAGCATCGTCCCGACCAGGATAGCCTACAGATTTCCTGTCCTCCAATGTCAGGCTGGCCCATAGTAAGCCATCATCTCGCTCGAGACGAGATAGACCGCACCCCCAATAACGAGCAGCGACAAAGCTGCGTTGGTTGAGTGATCGCTCATAAACCTCTGCTAGCGGGGCACCAAGTTCAATCAACTGTGCTGCCATTCGGAGCACTTTTGGTGTCACGTTGGATGTTCGGAAGCCAATTGTATCGGTCACTAATCCGGTGAGCAGGTTTGTGGCGATATCGGTGTCAATTTGCAGTCCTAAGGGGGCTGACAGATCAAAAAGCACCTCAGCGGTAGCCACTGCGTGCGGTTCCACAAAGTTGATGGCCCCAAAATGGTTATTTGTCGGATGATGGTCGAAGTTTAGGTCAATCCCCCTTGGCAAGGACTCAAGGTCATATCCGGTGCGTTCGATAGCGGAGCAATCCACCGCGATCAGCAAGTCGCATTCGGTAGGGATGGTTTGTTGTACCCTCTCCGCACCAGGTAGAAAGAGAAACCTACGCGGCACGCCGTCAGCTAAAACCGAGGTAACCTGCTTTCCCGTATTTTCCAGGCCGATTGCGACGGCATTCAGTGAGCCAACTGCATCACCATCCGGCCGTTCATGACCAATGACAACTATGGTGTCAGCCCTCTCCAGTAGAGCTTGAGCTTGGTCAATTTCATCCCTCACCCGTTTCTCCCTCACCCCCAGTCCGATCTGAGTTCAACATATCAAGCAACTCATCGATTCGAGTACCTCGTTCATATGATAAATCCCACTGAAAACGGAGTTGCGGGAAGCTGCGTAATCGGACGCGAGCAGCCAATTCACGGCGCAGATAACCGCGTGCACTCTCCAGCGCGCTGAGCACTTCCTTCTTCCGATCTTGGGTTCCGAGAGCCGTGACGTAGATAGTGGCAAAAGCCAACTCACGATCGACTTCAACCGCCGTCACTGTGACCATCGCCAAGCGCGGATCGGCTACTTCACGCTGTAGCACCAACGATAATTCTTGATGAATCCGGTCACTAATACGGCGAACCCGAGCATCTCTCACCATAACGACCCCCTCACTCCACAGCCACCGTCTCCACAATATAGCATTCGAGAATGTCACTGACTTCTAATTTGTCAAAACCCTTTAACCCCACACCACACTCAAATCCCTCTCGAATCTCCCGTATGTCGTCTTTCTCGTGCCTAAGCGAAGCCACTTGACCATCGAATACAACCTCTTCACCTCGCAACACACGGATATTAGCATTCCGCCGAAGTTCGCCCGTCAAGACCATACAACCGGCTATGTGACCTATCTTCGGAATACGGAAAACTGCTCGCACTTCGGCTCGGCCAAGCACGACTTCCCGAATTTCAGGTTCCAACATGCCTTTCAATGCTTTCTCAATATCTTCAATCAAGCGATAGATGATATCATACACCCGGATGCTGACCCCCTCACTTTCAGCCACCCGTCGTGTAGCTTGATCAGCGATTACGTTGAAACCGATTATGATAGCATCAGAGGCGGCCGCCAGCATGATATCGTTCTCAGTGATGTTGCCAGTAGCCGCGTGTAGCACGTTAACTTTAATATCACCGGCGGACAACTCCTCCAGCGAGGAGGTGATAGGTTCAACCGATCCCTGGACGTCGGCTTTGATTACCAGGCGGAGCTCCTGCGTCTCGCCAGCTTGGAAAGCCTGGAATATTTGGTCCAGTGATAAGGTTTTTGGTTGAGCTTTCGCCTCTTGCGCCTGAAGCTTGCGTTGAGCGACGATCGCACGCGCACTGCGCTCCGACTCGGCAACGTTGAACAATTCACCGGCCATCGGGATATCTGAGAGACCCAGAACCGAGACCGGTGTAGATGGCATCGCCTGCTCGATTTGGTTTCCCTGGTAATCAAACATCGCCCGCACACGTCCGCAAGCCGTTCCGGCGATCACAACATCTCCAACATTGAGCGTACCGTTCTGCACCAGCAGGGTCGCCATTTTACCTTTCAACTTATCTAACTCCGCTTCAATCACAGTCCCGACGACCTTGCCGGAAGGGTTAGCCATAATTTCGGTTGAGTCGGCGACCAGGACAATTGCCTCAAGCAAATCTTCAATCCCTTCACGCATCTTGGCCGATACCGGCACCACAATCGTTTCCCCATCCCATTCATCAGTAACCAGACCCACATCGGCCAATTCATGCTTGACCTTGTCAAGATTTGCGCTGGACCGGTCAATCTTGTTTAACGCCACCAACACCGGAACTTGAGCTGCCTGGGCATGAGCTAATGCCTCTCTGGTTTGCGGCATTACACCATCGTCGGCGGCGACTACTAACACGGCAATGTCTGCACCTTGGGCTCCACGCGCACGCATTGCGGTGAAAGCCTCATGACCCGGTGTATCTAAGAAGGTGATCCGACGGTCGTTGTGGACCACTTGATAGGCTGCGACGCGTTGGGTAATCCCGCCTGCCTCCCCCTCGGCAACATTTGTCTCACGGATCGCGTCCAACAGAGTTGTCTTTCCATGATCCACATGGCCCAACATGGTCACTACCGGCGGCCTACTTTGAAGAGCCTCTGGATCCTCATCACTTATTAAACGACGCCAATATGGTACTGCTGCTCCCTCGTCACCCTGCTCCACCTCCGGAGGCAAGACGTGTTTGGCTTCGAAGCCTAACTCCTCCATCACAATAGCCGCTGTGTCAAAGTCTATTTGTTGATTGATGTTGGCCATCACACCATTGGCCATCAATTGCTTGATGACATCAATAGGACTAGTCTCAATCCGTACCGCAAGCTCGCGGACTGTCAGACTTTCCGGAATTTCGATAATTATGTGGTCGTTCTCGCTCATAAAGCACCTCCGACCGCGCCGGGTGAGTGGTCTTATTGGCTTAGGCACCTAACTGGATTCACTCACATTTCGGCTGTTCCAGCGAACTGACTCACCTTAGCCATGCTACTAGTCTGAAAAACCATCCATGAAAGCTATCAACGCCTGGCGGTCTTCAGGCTCAAACTCCGTACGCAGAGCTTGGGCGAGCGAGCTACGTAGAGCCACTTGCCAACAAGACTGCTTGTTATGAAGGTAAGCTCCACGTCCAGGCGCTTTACCAGTCGGATCGATCTTCACGCCGTCCGAACCACGTACAATCCGGATAAGCGAACGCTTTGGTAAAACTTGCCGGCAACCAACACATAAACGGTGAGGGACATGACGTTGCCGTTTTGTTTTGCTGGATGCCATTGTCATATCTGTCGCAACTTCGCGAAACCCGATAGCAATCTAAAATTCACGATCTTCCCAATCATCAGCCTGACGTTTTCTTCGCCGCTTGACAACCATTTCTC
>JAUVOZ010000002.1 GCA_030598885.1 Anaerolineae bacterium
ATTAAGATTTTGGGCGCTACCGCGCTCTCGAATCCATAAGCCATTCCGGTGATGATATTCACTCCCGGCCCGCTCGTGGCCGCTTCGGCTATCTCTTGTACCGGCCTAACGTTTGAGCCGGTGTAGTATTGGACGATTAGCGCGCTCAACAGTGCGGTGCCTAAACCCAGGGTAAGGCACCAGAAGAGGCGCATATCATGCATCACCCAATTGGCTAAGGCGAAGAAGGCGATCATGGAAAAGATTCCGGTGGTAAAGTAGCCCAGGTTCAATGAAGCGATTGGATTGCGCTTACCGGTGCCGCGCACGACCAAGACTCCGAGTACAGCGCCGACAGCGCCGATGGAACGGGTCAGTAGGGGGAAGAGAACGGCAGCGAAACCATAGCCAGGGAAGCCATACTCCGGCATGGGGCTCATGAAAGCCAGGCCCAGGATCATGGTGGCGACTAGGTTGTCAGAACCTGACTCAAAAAGATCAGCCCCACGACCAGCGCAGTCACCCACATTGTCCCCCACCAAGTCAGCGATCACTGCCGCGTTGCGGGGGTCGTCTTCGGGTATGCCAACCTCAACCTTGCCTACTAGATCTGCCCCCACATCAGCTCCTTTAGTGAATATCCCGCCGCCCAGTTGTGCGAACAGCGACGACAGACTGGCTCCGAAGCCGAAACCGACCAGCAGGCTAACATTATCGGGGTTATCGGGGCTTACACCAAAGAGAATGGCCAGGAGCGCGATACCTAGGAGATTAAAAGCCACAATGGTCAACCCCATCGTCGCCCCACCACGGAAAGCGATGGTAAGCGCCTTTCCTGGCAGTGTCCGAGCAGCCTGAGCTGTGCGCACGTTAGCTCGAGTGGCCACATTCATGCCGATGACGATAGCCAGCATCGAGGCGACAGCTCCACAGACGAAGCTGAAGGCAATCTCCCACTGAGGCCAAAAAACGATTAGCAATATCACCGTCAGGGCAACGATGAAATATGCGATAGTTTGGAATTCCCTACGTAGGAAAGTGTTAGCTCCTTGACGGATAAATGAGGCTATCTCCTGCATGCGAGGGGTGCCCGGATCTTGTTTGTTGACCCAGCGAGCGAACAACACCACGAAGAATAAGGCGAAGACGCCAGCTAACGGGGTGATGAATATGATGTGGGGACTCATTATCTTTAGAACCTCCAAAGAAGCAAATAATTGGTAGCAGGATCTGGTTCAATATGCATTGTGCTCGGACAATATACCGATCTAAAGAGGCTATTGCGCCGTGATCAATAGCGAAGACAGCACAGACTCGAAATTCCTCCTATAGATCAGCCTAATCAAAAAGGATCATTTAGGTTGACCAAGCTCAACCCTAAACATTACACTGCCTGGACGCTCCCAGATAATGGACGATGTTTGTGTATCACATCTGCCATTTGGTTGCGTTGTCAGCAGTGTAGAGGGGACTTACTCCCCAGTTCCTAACCAATCTTAACACCCATAATAGGATGTGCGGAGTGTTGCCAGAACTACACCCCGGTTATTAGGATATCAGCGCTATGTTATAAAACTCCTGCAATCGCCCAATTCGGAGGTCGACTCGGCGCATCCGCTTCAGGACCATCTCGACTGCCTAATTACTTCCATCTCCTGTGACATAGTAGATCCGACTTTATTCGGTAGACACCGAAGCCTTCGTCGCCTAGCGGAAGAGATGGAAAACATGAATTATACTTGTCGGAAAAGTTGATGTCAAGCAAGAGCATCCATCCGCAGCCTTACCATAAACTACCCCCCAAAAAATAAAATTCGATATTAATTATCGATGAGAATTCAGCGAACATATTGACTCGGTGACCTATTTTTTTGTATAGTGGTGTCTGGGACAATCACAACCCAGTATCGGTCTGAGAGCACATGCTGCCTGACTGATGATGGCTGCAGTGCTTTTTATTCGTATGTATATATGTCTGCGTCGGGCAAGAGTATTATTAACGGATGATTCTCGTTGGTTATGTTGTTAGTGAGAAGTTAACAATTCTATTGTAGTGTAGGGTATAGATCGCTATGCTGACAAGAGCAAGTGTAGAATCTCGAACCCTATGCTGTCACCAATATGTTGAGCGAAGAGATGTCAAAAGTAAAAAAGGTTACTGGTATCAATAAAGAATCCACCAAAAGCCATAAAAAGCTCGATCCTGAGGCGCGCCTGGAACAAGGTGATGCTGAAGATGTACTGACGGTTGGCGAAGGACATCCAGCGATCGATCAATTGATCGAGCTTGGTAGAGAGCGTGGCTATGTCACTATTAACGATCTCTTGGCCGTCTTTCCAGAGGTTGAGCGAGACATCGATCAACTCGAGGATGCATACGCTGCATTGCTAAGCGTGGGTATTACCTTTCTTGATAATGCGGTAAAGGTTGAAGTCGGGCGGGATGACGGATCAACCGATCGGAATGGCGCTGGTGATACGTTTAAAGAGGAAAACCATCTCGCAGCTGTCGATACGGATGATACTGTTGGTCTTTACCTAAAAGAGGTTGGTAGGGTACCGCTTCTTACGGCGCCAGAAGAGGTTATATTGGCTAAGCGTATCGAGATGGGGCGAGAATCGCGCGAAGAATTAGCCCGGGAAGCAGTATCAATAAAACGCCAGGCTGAACTACAACTTAGTATTGAGGATGGTTGGGCAGCTCGCGAACACCTGATCACGGCTAACTCACGCTTAGTTATCAGCGTAGCAAAAAAGTATATGGGTCGCGGAGTGCCATTTTTAGACCTGATTCAGGAAGGTAATATCGGTCTAATCCGGGCGGCCAAAAAATTCGACTACCGTCGTGGTCACAAGTTCTCCACCTATGCCACATGGTGGATCCGTCAGGCGGTGACGCGTGCGATCGCCGATCAGGGTCGGACGATACGTGTACCGGTGCACATGGGTGATCAAATCAACAAATTACTACGTGTGTCTCATAAACTTACCCAGAAGTTGGGACGTTCTCCGACGACTGAGGAGCTCGCTGAGGAATTGGATGTTCCCCCGAAAAAAGTCGAGAACATGATCCAGGTAGCCCGGCGACCACTGTCCTTGGAGACGCCAACTGATGAGGAAGAGGACTCTTGTTTAGGTGATTTCATCGAGGATGAAAGATCACCGGAACCAACTGAAACAGTGACCCAAAATCTGCTAAAGGAGCACTTGCAGGATGTCATGCATAGCCTCCCTCCGCGCGAGGTTCGCATTCTTCAATTGCGATATGGACTCCAAGACGGTAAAAGTTATACTCTAGAGGAGGTAGGCCGTAAGATGGGTGTTACCCGAGAGCGGGTGCGGCAGATCGAAGCCCAGGCTTTAAACCGGTTGCGCCATCCTGGTCACCGTCGAAAACTGTTTGATTACTTGCGGTAATAGCTGCTGAAACTCGTCATACAAGGTGATGCCCGAAATCTTGTTTATCCACGAAGTATTTCTATGAACCTGGTGGTTTACCATCGGGTTCATTAATTTTGGGTGTGAGAGACACACTGAGAAGACCCTGCTTGAGTGCTCTGCTACATACGAATTTGTGGAAAGAATCTAGATCCACTTTGCTATAAGCATCCGCGGCACTGGCATTATTACTTATCGTCTTCGAAATATAAGCATCCCCTCAGAACCATAGATATCAGTGGGAATCAAGGTAATTTGTTCATAACTTGCCTTAAAGTTAGCGTCTTCTAAAAGGGTTTTTCGACCATAAATCTCAAGGATCACTAGGAAATCCGGCTGAAAGTCGCTGATTAGGTTTGAAGGGATGGCATAGTTGATCTCATACATACTTTCTGGCAGTGGGTAGTATTTATCGACTTGAGGTGAGATCAACCCCAGGGTGTCCAGGATACGGGCTTGGGTGTAGTAACCCAACGCGCCGATATCACCAGCAGCCAAGACTTGGTCAGGATGGATTTGATTTCGTAGTTCGATTGCTGCTTGTTGATACAGCAGCTCAAGTTTGATGTAAGCTATTCTCGGAGATGGGCGTAATAGGCCGTGGTCAGGGCGTGAGGTCCAACCATTTAGGGTGAGTACTACTGCGGCTGTAGCCAGGATATAAGTTGGTAACTTAGATCTCAAGTCTGAGGCGAGCCGCTCTCCGCCCAGAAAGATTCCAAGGAAGTATAACGGCAGGGGTGGTACAAGGTACCAACGGAAGATCAGTGGGTTGGCGAGAGCGAAGACGAGCAAGTAAATCCACGGGTATGCCAGAAGGGGCCAAGCGATCAGTTTCTGTCGTAGAAGTTTAAGTGCACCTAATCCGAAGAGAACTGGAAAGAGCACTAATCCTACGCCAATCCACCATGTGCCAAATACGAGATGACCGAGGAAGGGTGTGGCGTAGTGCTGGAGCAATCGTATCAGCCCGGCTTCTCCTGGCAGGTGATAGGCTGAGATCTTCGCCAGAATGGAATGCGGGATCGGGTTGCCGTAAACGACGGTGCCGTAGACAAACCACAACAAAGCGGGAATGGCGAAAACCACCACTTCCTTGGTGCTGATGGGGAGTGGATGAGGGTTGAACTTCTTAGATCCGATTGCGCGCCTTAAACGCTCGACTGCCAAGGGAAGAAGGAAAAGTAAGGCATCAGGCCGGGTGAGCAGACTGAGGCTACCACATAGCGCAGCCGCGACTGGCTTGTCAATCAAATAGAAGTAAAATGTAGCTGTTCCGAGCAGTATGAGCAGGCTGGTTTCCATCCCACCAATGGCGAAGGTCACGGACCAAGGTGCTATCGCCCACACTAGAGCAGTAGCCATGCCGGCGCGACGGTAACCTAACACCTCTGCCATCCTGATGAGCAACCAGCATGTGAGCCCATCAGCCAAGGCGTTGACAAGCAACGCCAAGTAAGGGAAGGGGGCTTGGCTACCGCCGGTGAATAGACCCAACCCTGCCATCAGTAGGGCATAAACAGGGGTAGTTGTCCCCAACACAGCTTCGCCGGGGTTATAGACCAGCCCATTTCCCGAGAGTAGGTTTTGGGCGTAGCGGAAGGTGATATAAGCGTCGTCGATAGTACGCGGGCCTGGGAGCAGGCGTGCGACCAGCGCGATGATTATTAAGAAGGTTTCGGGTTGACACAATCTTCGCAAGCGCACGATAGCATTATACCGACGGGGACAAAGGCGGGAAAGTCCCGACGGTGGAGACTTCATCCTGGGTTTTTTACAGGAGGGGTCGTTCTGCTGGCGTTGGCTTTGAAACTAGGTTTATTGGCGCTTGATGTTTTTCCATTTAACGCCGATGAAGCTGTAGTCGGGTTAATGGCGGGTCACATTCTTGAAGGACGTTGGCCGGTTTTCTTCTATGGACAGGCGTATATGGGTAGCATGGATGCGTCGCTCGTAGCCATAGGTTTTGCGCTGTTCGGGCAAAGGGTGATTGTAATTCGTGCAGTCCAAGTCTTGCTCTATCTGGGCACCGTCTTCACAACCATGCAATTAGGCCGGCGGATATTTCGTTCAACGCGAGTGGCCCTAATTGCCGGGCTGTTGATGGCTATCCCGGCGGTCAATGTCACACTCTACACCACGGTATCGCTCGGTGGTTATGGGGAGATGCTTCTGATCGGCAATTTATTACTCCTGCTCGCCCTTCGCATAGCCAAAAGAAAAGATGAGAATTGGCCTTATTTGGTCTGGGGGTTTCTAGCGGGACTTGGTTTTTGGGCATTTGGAATGACGTTGGTGTATATCCTGCCCGCGGCTGGATTGATAGGGTGGGTGATGTGGCGTGGGACTACACGAAGTCTAATCTTAAAAAGGATCCTTGGTGCGATCGCCGGTTTTCTCATCGGAGCCGGGCCGTGGATCGCGTGGGCGTTCACTAAAGGACCGACCCAACTTATCCAAGAGCTATTAGGTTCTGCTATCGCCGGGGTTTCTCCAGGCGGGCCTCTGGAGGTGATCGGTTCGAGGATGCTCAGTTTGTTTGTTTTCGGGAGTACGGTCAGCATAGGTTTACGCCCGCCTTGGGAAGTGCGTTGGCTGGCAATCCCTCTCCTCCCAGTAGTACTTGTATTTTGGTTGATCGCAATATCGAATGTAATACTCAAATTACGTCAACCCGGACCGGAAAGGGATGGACGAAGGTTGCTGATCGGAGTATCCATTCTTCTGCTCGTTGGATTTATACTCACCCCCTTTGGAGCTGACCCATCTGGAAGGTATTTTCTCCCGCTGGCAGCACCTTTGGCGCTATTTGCGGCTGATTTCATATGGGGGTTGAAGCGTAGAATAAACATTTTAATCCTGTCGATTATTCTGCTTTGTGTGCTCGGGTTTAATTTAATGGGAACTCTCGAATCCGCGTTACGTAACCCACCCGGTCTAACAACTCAATTCAACCCCATTACTCGGATCGATCACAATCATGATCAAACGCTGATCGAATTTCTGGAACAAAATGGCGCGCAAAGGGGCTATGCCAATTATTGGGTGTCATACCCGCTTGCCTTCCTTTCGGGTGAACGACTGATATTTGTTCCCCAATTGCCCTATCATCAAGACTTCCGTTATACAAGTCGGGATAACCGCTATGCTCCTTATGACTACGAGGTCGCCAAGAGCGAACAAGTGGCATATATCACGTCCAACCACCCAGCGCTCGATGACTACTTACGGTCCTCTTTCAGTGAGCTTGAGTTGACTTGGGAGGAGGCGCGGGTTGGGGATTATCAAGTATTTTATCGTCTCTCTCGTGTGCTGGTTCCCGAGGAGATTGGACTGGGGATCACAACACCTTAATATCTCTTATTATTCCATCAAATTATCTTTGAGCCTACTTGACAGTCGCATTCATGTTGCGCCTTTTAAAGGAGCAAGTATAGTACTGTGGTGATCGCTCTATCTAGGCTCCACCATAAGATGCTGCACGCTCAGATATGTTTGTAACCGCGTTTGGTTTCTGGCTTTGAAATTGCACCTTGTGGATACAGCGCACCTCAAACCAATAATACGGATCCTACAATGATCACCAACCGTTGAGTTGTAAGGTGCGTCAATAAATGGAGTTTTTCTGTTTAGGAGTCTAACCCATGAGTTTCCGAAGGTTAGTAGTGGGTTTGACATTTCTTGCTGTGTTCACCATGGCCATGCGGGTTTCGGTGGATACGGATACCTGGTGGCATTTACGCGCCGGGGAGTGGATTGTGCAACAACGTCAGATTTTGCGGACGGATCCATTCTCGTTGACGCGGCAGGGCGAAACGTGGATATATCCTGGTTGGCTGGCGCAGATTGGCCTATATACAATTCACAACGAGTTCGGCTTTGCTGGCTTGAACCTCATTACAGCGTTAATGGTTGTCCTCGCGTTTGTGTTCATCTGGCTATTGCTTGATGGTCCATTATTGATGCGAGCCTTTGTTTTACTCTTAGCGACGACGGTCTCTGGCGTTTATTGGTCAGCGCGGCCTCACATCTTCAGCTTCGCTCTAACGGGAATTTTCTTATGGGTGTTGGCGCGTGCCTATGCCGGGAGGCGATCTTGGCTTTGGACCCTACCGCCATTAATGGCACTTTGGAGTAACCTGCATGGTGGTTTTGCAATCGGTTTTTTATTGATTGCGGTATACCTGGTTGGGGAAGTTCTCGAGGCGTCGCTGTCAGTATTGCATCGCCACGCAACTGTAAGTGAGGTTTGGCGTGAGAGACGTCCCATAATTCAAGCATTGGTCATTGTTGGTCTTGCCTGTGCGGTAGCAGTTGCGATCAACCCCCATGGTCTCCAGATGTTGCTCTATCCCTTCAAGACGATTTCGGTCAGTACTTTGCAGGCTTACATTCAAGAGTGGCAATCTCCTGACTTCCACCGTTTAGAGGTCCAGCCCTTCTTATGGATGCTTATCCTATGTATGGTTGTCTTGGCGCTCTCAGACAAACGAAAACGGGCGGTTGAGCTTGTATTAGTTGCGGGTTTCGCTTATCTAAGTCTGGTTGCCGCGCGAAATATCGCCCTATTTGCGCTTGTGTCCGCACCGGTTGTAGCGCGACATGGATACGCAGCTGTGAAACCACTCCTTAAAAACATGACCACAGGACCTCAATTACCAGAACGCCGTGCTCAGGGGATTAATATTGTACTCTTCTCCATTGTTACCATCGCGGCTTTGATTAAGATCTCCGTCCCGCTTAGTGATCAGGTCAACCAGGAAGCCATCGCTAATCAAGTTCCTGTCGAGGCGATTGACTACCTTCGCCATCAACCATCACTTGGGAATCTTTTAAACTCCTACAATTGGGGCGGATATGTGATTTGGGAGCTCTATCCGAAATACCTCAGCTTTGTGGATGGACGGACTGATCTTTTCAATGATGAGATTCTCGAAGCTTATCTCGCCGTTTGGCGTGCCGAGCCAGGTTGGGAGGATATGATCGACCGCTGGGACATAAGGCTCGTGCTGCTTGAGCCGTACGCACCACTGGCCAGGGTGTTGCAGGATTCTGGCTGGGAGCAGTTATACGCTGATGATCAAGCGGTTGTGCTAGGGCAGGGTGTTGAGCAGGAATGAGGCAGTGGTGGCTAGCGTTTAAAACTACGGCTTTACGGGTACGATTCATACAAGTTATGCTGGTGAGGGTCAGACATAGAGCGCTCGGTTATACAGCATGTCGTGAGTAGTATGAGCGCTTGCGAATGTGCTAGTTGAGAAGGATCTAAGGGGTAAAAGGTCTTATGTTTGCCAAGCTTTCGCCCATGCTACGATCTCAAAAAGTAACTACCTGGCTTCTATGGTGTCTGATTATCATCTATATCACATTTTTTACTGTCGTATCATTCCTACGGCACGATCGATTTGAAACGGCCGCGTATGATCTGGGTATCTTTGACCAGGTTGTGTGGTTTACATCACAAGGCAAAATACTTAAGCTTACTAACCTACCTGATAATTATAGCTTATTGAACGTTCATTTCGCGCCGATCCTTATTCCCCTCTCTTTATCCTACCTCGTTGCACCTACACCCAAAACGCTGTTATTGTTGCAGTCGGTTTCGCTGGGATTAAGTGCTCTCCCAATTTTTTGGTTGGCAAAGCAAAAGCTAAATGTCTGGGCTGGATTGGCCTTTACCCTGATATATCTTCTCTTTCCTGCATTGGAAGGTGCTAATTTGTTTGATTTCCATCCCGCAACTCTAGCTGTTGTATTTCTGGCCTTTGCTTATTGGTACCTGCAATGCAGAAATTACAAGATGTTCCTGTTATTTGCTTTACTGATCATGAGCTGTAAAGAGGAGCTATCGCTATACGTGCTTTTGATGGGTCTCTATGCTGCTGTAATAAATAGAGATTGGAAGATAGGCATAGGCATCTTCATCCTAGGCTTGGTTGTTTTTCTGACGGTTAATCTAGTTGTGATGCCGACCTTCAGTCACACCGGTCAGATAAACTTTCATCTTTCTCGATATTCTGCGCTGGGAGATACAGCAGGTGAGATACTCCAGACACTACTAAGTCGACCAAAATATGTATGGGAATACATTGCTTCTGATAAGAACCGTCTGTACTACCTGAGGAGTCTGTTGGCTCCGACGGCCTATCTTTCTTTGCTCGACCCAGCCACCCTGTTTACAATAATCCCAACGGTGGCTATTAATATCCTATCCAATTGGAATCCAACCTACGCACTTGATCGATTTCACTATACAGCGCCCGCGGTACCCTTCATCGTTGCTGCAGCCATCAATGGGATGGCTCGGTTGGTTAAACTTATCCAGCGTTTGTACAAGCTACGGCATACTTTCATCATTGCACTATTTATCTGCGCAACTGTGGCTGTTGCAGTTGTGTATCACGTTCGCTTTGGTCATACGCCGATGGGTGGTAACTATTACTTGCCCGCTCAGGAACCGCGCCACACAGTTGCACGCCAACTGCTAGATCTGATTCCACCAGATGCTATTGTTTCGGCTCAAGCCAACCTGAACCCGCATCTAACACACCGTGTTGTCACCTATTCATTTCCAAAAATCGAGGACAGCCGAGAAGGTCCTGCCACATATATCGCTCTTGACACTATTGGAAATATCTTCCCCCTTTGGCCGGACGACTACAACACTCTGGTTAGCGAACTGTACAATGGAGGAGACTATGAAGCGATCTTTGAGCAAGACGGATATCTCCTATTGCGTCGAATATCTGGGGCGGATGACCTATGAATCGAGAAAATATGGTTAGACTGGTATTCTTACAGGTAAAACTTGACGGTGCGATTTGGTTCGGTGACTTCCGACATTCTTGGTTAAATTCAGTTACGCCGCAAATTCTCTGAAGAAGAGAAGAACTATACGAGGTGTGCATTGAATATCTCCTATCCAAATTGGCTTAGGATGGGATTATTGTTTCTCACCCTGGCGGTGCTGATTGGCCTTGGGTTTGCCAATTATCAGTTTTCTCTGTTGTCGCCTGGCGGGAATGATTTTCTCGCGCGCTGGGTGGGAGCTCACTACTGGGTGGTGAAGGGCGTCAATCCCTACGACCCGCAGGTTAGCCTGGCTGCCCAGGAGATGATTTACGGCCGACTGGCTGATCCAGATAAAGGGGAAGATATTGCGCACTTCGTCTACCCTTTGACAGCGATGATCTTCTTCGCACCCTTTGGCTTGCTCCCTTACCCTATCGCACGAGCTGTTTGGATGACTCTTTTGGAGATTAGCCTGCCACTTCTAGTTCTGATAGGCGTCGAATTGGCACGATGGAAACCATCTCGGAAACTATTGGCTTTCTTAATGATCTTTTCGGTCGTGTGGTATCACGGTTTTCGTTCGGTGATCGTCGGTCAATTCGCCGTGATCGAGGCGCTCCTCATGGCAGCAGTTCTGCTGTCCATTCAGAGGCGGCAAGATAGCCTGGCAGGAATTCTATTGGCACTTTCTATCGCTAAGCCACAGATGTCGGTGCTCTTGATACCCTTTGTCCTTTTATGGGCAGCCCGATCCAGGCGGTGGGAGCTCATTATGTGGACACTCGGAGCGATGACGACCCTGGTTGTGGTTTCTCTGGCCCTGATCAATGATTGGCCCTTGCTTTGGCTCCGTCAGTTGGTTGAGTATTCAGACTATACATTCAATCCTACGCCGGTCTCGATCCTTGCAGGGGTTATACCAGTCGCTTCGAGAGCTCTCACATATGGTCTCACAACGCTGTTGTTAGTGTATTTGCTCTGGGAGTGGGTGCAAGCGATGGGCAAAGGGGATCGTTGGTTCCAATGGACATCAGCCCTAACGATTGTGCTTACGAATTTAATCCCCCTTCGCACTGCGACAACCCACTATGTCGTGCTTCTGCCAGCTCTGTGTTTGATCTTCTGTGCATGGGATGAACGCTGGGGCAAGAAAGGAATTGTGTTGATCATATTCTCCCTATCCGTGATCCTCATCGGTTTGTGGGCGCTCTTCATGATATCGGTAGAGGGTGCTATAGAGAATGAGATTATGTATTTGCCGCTTCCCATTCTTAGCCTACTTGGTCTGTGGTGGTCTCGGTGGTGGATCGTTCGCGTTTCATCGTTGCGGATATAGCAAAACCATGGAAGTGGTGGAAAAATCATCGCGGAAATGGATTTCTCCTTCTGCGTTTATCTACCGAAGTTTCGATTTCTGCGATGTTTAGTTATGTGATAGAAGTTGAGTCCCGAGCAGTGGATAGTGATGACCGCTAGAAAACAGATATTCGCTTGGATAGTGCTTACTTGGATGTTTGTCACAATTGTGGCTTATTACATCTTCCATAAGCCCATAAGTATTGACCAGGTCCTGTTGATGGGGAAATCCGTTTGGGGAATAGTGGTCGCCAGTTCGGTGATTCTAGCTGGGGCTGCGATTGGGAGGCTGCTCTTCTCTCGCTTATTGCAAGGATTCACTCCGCGCTCCATTGTGCTTTTAGCATTGGAGGCGGGTCTGGGTCTGGGAACACTTAGTTTAGTGTGGTTGCTGGTGGGTCTTATCGGTGGATTCGAAACGATCCTAGCTTGGGCAGTGTTAATCGTGATTGGCTTTGGTGCTCGACATCAGATCCTCGGTTGGTGTCGAGACATGGTTGTCGTAATAATAAAGGTAATTCCCAATACGCGGACAGAGACTTGTTTAGCAGCTTTCGTCTTTTTCATGATCATTGTAGCTTTGCTTAGTGCCCTGGCTCCAACTTCAGCTTGGGATGCCCTGCTTTATCACCTAACAGGGCCTAAGGCGAATATTGCCTCGGGTAGGCTTGAAATAAATCCATGGCTGCCTGAAACTGGGTACCCTCAAGGGTTGGAGATGCTCTATACATGGGTGATACTTTTGGGTTCGTCCAGAGCTGCAGGCGTTCTACACTGGTTCTTTGGTTTCTTAACTTTACTCTTGGTATGGCAGTGGGGCGAGGAACTAGTCGACAGCGAGACAGGGTGGTTGGGATGCGCAATCCTGGTCAGTGCGACCACATTTACAACTATGATGGGTAAAGCCTATGTTGACGTAGCCACAATTCTTTTTACTGCCCTTGGCATTGCCGCAATAAAGCATTGGAGAGACACTGAACTGGATGCCGCCTTGGTGGTTTGTGGATTTTCAGCCGGCTTCGCCTTTGGAACTAAGTACACTGGTGTGGTGATTGGAATAGGGTTGGCTGTATTGATCGCTATTGCACAACCACGCCGGGTGATGAGAAATCTAATGGTTTTTGGGGTACCTGCTATTGTCGTAAGTACCCCTTGGCTATTTAAAAATGCCCTACTAGCTGGAAATCCGACTTATCCTTTCTTTTTCAACGGTCTTGGTTGGGATAGCATCCGCGCTGATTGGTTCAGCCAATTAGGTACAGGGTTGCTGTACTCGGCCCCCTTGAAACTTATAGCCGCGCCTCTCATTATGACAATCGTTGGTAAGGAGGGCATAGAAACCTGGCATGCAACTTTTGGACCGTTATTCATTATGCTTGTGCCGTTGATCGCAATACGATGGAAGCATCATACATGTCGAACATGGCTTCGGGACGCGCTCATATTTTTCATTGTACTTTACTTGATCTGGCTTTACGGCGCTGCGGTTTCTAGGTTGATGATCCAACCTCGCTTCCTTTTTCCTGCATTGCCGCCATTGGCAGTGCTGTCTGCTATGGCTTATGGCTCGTTGCGTTCACTTGAGAATACATCTTTTGCCATCCATCGTGTCTCTGGCTTTATTATCGCGCTGGTGCTGTTCTTGACTGCTTTCAGATTCGGCATTGATATGCTGCAGCGTCAAGATCTTCCTGTATTGACAGGAGCTCTTTCGGAAGAGGACTACCTTTACCATCGCCTCGGCTGGCATTATGCGGCTGTGCAAAAGATAGGTGACTTGCCAGATGGCTCGCGCGTACTTTTCTTATTCGAACCACGAAGCTACTATTGCCCATCTCACCGTTGTCTGCCTGATGGGATATTAGATATCTGGTACCACGCTCGGCGGCAGGGCGGGACAGCCGCTAGCATGGCTCAGGATTGGCGCGAGGAGAATGTTTCCCATGTGCTCTTCTACGCGTTAGGTGCACAGACATTACGCGAAGCTGGCAAGGATCCCTTCACAGAGGAGGATTGGGTGGAGTTGGACCGTCTTCAGTCTAATCAGTTGAAGCTGGTCGAAAACTTTGGCGATGTCTATATGCTTTATGAATTACCACCTAGATGAAAACGGGCGTATCATTTCATCTGTTTAGGACCTCAGTCAGTTCTAAAACTCGTATCTTGAGGGGAAAGATTGTGAAGGGTTGAGCTTGTAAATGATTCTGAAGAGAATGATCGCCCGCATAGATAAGGTTGGACAGGTTCTTCGAAACCCCAAATTAGAGATCATCCTTCTTGTGTTTCTGCCCCTTGCTCTTTTGCTTCGCATCCCCAATCTACAAAGCAAGCCAATTTGGTACGACGAAGCCTTCAGTATTTTTCTATCTCGACAGCCCTTGGCGGAAATCATATCAGGAACAGCAGCCGACACCATGCCTCCCTTGTACTACTTTCTGATGCATGGTTGGATGTTCTTAAACCGCCAGATTTGGTTCTTGCGAACCCTTAACGTCATTATTAGTTTGGGAATCGTTACCCTTGTCTATGTTGCAACATCGAGTTGGTTGGGCCAGTCTGCTGGCTTGTGGGCAGCGCTGTTCACTGCCGTCTCACCCTTGCAGATCTATCATGCCCAAGAATTACGGATGTACGCGTTGCTGACGCTCGCTTTGTTAGGGTACATTCATTTTTTTATGCGGCTTTGGGGTGAACGGCAATCGATTAGTGATACTTGGACGAATTGGCTCGGACTGATACTGTGTGGTACGACGGCGATGTATTCCCACAACCTGGCGATCTTTACTATGGTCGTGCCAAATATTCTCTTGCTGGTCCGACGTGATTGGCAATTCCAAGTTCGCCTGATCCTAGCTCAATTTGCCATTGGCTTGGCGTGGCTGCCGTGGCTTGGATTTGTCCCCATGCAGATCGCGAAAATCCAGACCGCCTTCTGGACACCACAACCAGGATTGCTTCAGATTGTGCAAACCATAGTCACCTTTCACACAAACCTGCCTGTGCCTGATTGGTTCTTAACGATCTCGGTCTTCACTAGTTTGCTGGTGATGGCACTGGTTTTCTACGAGGTGGTGAGGTCCGCTCGAGGGAATAAGATGGTATATGCACTGTTATTGTTTACGCTTGTCCCGCCCTCGCTTCTATTCATCATGTCATACCTCATGCGTCCGTTGTTTGTACCGCGCGCCATTATGCTTTCATCACTGACATATTATGCGCTTATGGGCCGTGCGGTGAGCCACGCACGCAATCGGGGTATGGCTTTGATTTTATGTCTGCTTTTCGTCCTCCCTGCTCTGGTCGTGTTGCCATCGCAATACACCTTCGAAAGCTTCCCGCGTTCTCCATACAAGACAGCAGCTAAAGACCTTGCGATCTCGTTCGTAGATGGGGATATGATTGTCCACGATAACAAACTGAGCTATTTCCCGATGCATTATTACCAGCCACAATTACCTCAATTCTTTCTTGCGGACCCACAAGGATCTCACAATGATACACTTGCACCGGGCTCGCAATCGGCTCTCGGTATCTTCCCCATTCCGGATTTGGAGACAACTGTTGGAAACACCAGGCGTGTATGGTTTGTAGTATTTGAACGTGCCATTGAAGAGTACGTTAGCACAGGTCATTCAGATCATCCGCAGTTGGCATGGCTTCATAAGAAGTTTAGTATGGCTGGTTTGCGCACGTTTAACGATTTGCGGGTCTATGAGTTTATTCGCTAAAGCATCACACCGCTGGATCATTTCCCTGCTGACCATAGGGCTTGTTGTGAATCTATTCGCAGCGTACTGGGTCCGGTCGCCTGGCTACATGGACGCCGAGTACTATTACACCACAGCCCAGCGGTTAGTAGATGGTGCAGGTTTTACTGAGCCGTTCTTATGGAACTATCTCGATTATCCGATAGGACTGCCTCATCCATCTCATCTCTATTGGATGCCGCTGACGACGATAGTGTCGGCTGGACCAATGGTCCTTTTCGGTAAAAGTTTTCGTGCAGCCCAGCTTCCTTTTCTAATGCTTGCCGCTACCCTACCTGCTATGACCGCGCTTCTAGCCCTTAAGCTTCATGGAAACCAGAGGTGGGCTTGGAGGTCAGGGCTAATCGCTTCTTTACCAGGTTTCTTTCTACCGTACCTTGTGACGACAGACACATTTATCCTCTACGCTTTAATCGGTGGCGCCGCGCTGTGGGTCATGGCTGATGCTGCCCAAAACCAGAGCGCATCACGTTGGCTAGTGGCTGGTTTATTGATAGGGCTTGGTCATCTGACTCGAGCCGACGGGTTTCTTTTGCTGGTACCGGCGATGATCGCTTTGTTGTGGATTGAGCAAGGGAAGGGGAGAGCTTTCATATTCCTTATGATTGGATACTTGTTGCCGACAGTGCCTTGGTTTGCAAGGAATTTGATCGTCACTGGGAGCGTCCTTCCCCCTGGAAATGGGCGTGTGCTCTGGCTGCTGTCCTACGATGAATTGTTCTCCTATCCGGCTGATATTCTGACCCCTGCTCGCTGGTTGAGCTCCGGTTTTCTCTCGATCTTCAAAGCACGGTTTCAAGCTTTGGGGATCAATATCCAACGGCTAATCGGAGAAAATGGCATTGTTTTCTTGGGTCCTTTTATGGCCTTAGGAGCTCATCGTCTCTGGAAGCAGCCGCTCGTCCGACTGGCGACAATCTACCTCGTGCTGCTGCTAGGTGTGATGAGTTTTATTTTTCCGTATGCCGGTTCCTATGGGGGCTTCTTTCACTCCAGCGCAGCACTAATGCCGATCTTGTTTGTCCTGGCACCGGTTGGTCTTGATACTGCTATCGCATGGGGGGCGAAGAAAAGAGGTTGGAACCTCCGGGAAGCAGAGGTAATTTTCGGAGCCGGCACAGTGGCGCTAGTGGGTATCTTAACCGTCGGTCTAGTCTGGACCAGGGTTATTGGGCCAACGCCAAGTGAACCACGATGGGCTTACTCCCTGCGTACATATCAGGAAGTTGGGGAGCTTCTATGCCAGTTAGAAGAATCTCCCGGTGTGGTGGCAATTAACAATCCTCCAGGATTCTACCTGGCAACCAGCATGGAATCAGTGGTCATCCCCAATGGACCGATAGAGACGTTACGCCAAGTGGTTGAGCGCTACAGTGTGGACTGGGTGGTTCTCGATGCCAATCGGCCAGTCGATTTGGCGGCGTTGTACAATGCACCTGAAACCGTGCCTTGGCTTGAGTTAGCTGACACTCTGCAAGACTCACAAGGTCGAGACATCTATCTGTTGAAGGTTTCCCTGGAGATATCCCAGCCATGAAGTGGGTCGGGTTGGATACGTTTAGGACACGAGTGCTTCTGTTCATCGCACTGACTTGTCTGTCTGTTGGGGGTTTCTTATGGGTCAGCGCGGACACATATGGTTTAGGTTTCCCATTAGACGATGCATGGATCCACCAAACCTACGCTCGTAATCTGGCAGAGCGAGGCGAATGGGCGTTTGTGCCCGGTCAACTAAGTGCTGGGTCGACCGCACCGCTTTGGACTGGAATACTAACCTTAGGAAATTTATTGGGTGTCGAGAGCAAAGTATGGAGCTATTTCCTCGGGGGGTTGCTGCTAGCGATTACGGCATGGTTTTGTAGTCAGTGGATTGCTCTTCGAGGCTCTAATCGATGGTGGTGGAAAGTGTGGGTTGGAGTGCTGATCATATCTGAATGGCATTTAGTTTGGGCGGCTGTGTCGGGTATGGAGATCTTGGCACTGACCTTGGTAGTCGTGCTGGTTCTCGCCTGGCTTGAATCTCAGAAATGGAGTGCGTTGGGAATAGGTGCGTTGATCGGCTTAGGGGTATGGATCCGTCCTGATGCCCTCTCCCTTCTCTTGCCAGTAGTTTGGCACACATTCTTCCGACATCGCCATCAACTTCGCCAAACCATAGCTACTCTGGGTACTGTTGGAGTGGGGGTAGCGATCTTGATCGTTCCTTATTTAATGTTTAATCGCGTCTTAGCGGGTGCTTGGTGGCCAAGCACTTTTTACGCCAAGCAAGCGGAGTATATGGTTCATAGGTCGGTTCCGCTCCTCTTTCGCTTGGTTGATCAGCTCACATCTCCACTTGTTGGTGTAGGAGCGGTGTTGGTCCCCGGGATAATTATCACGTCGGTCTTAGCGATATCCCAGGGCGCTTGGAGGAAGCTTGCGCCGATAATTTGGGCGTTGTCATACATGGGGATGTATGCGATGCTGCTGCCGGTTAATTATCAGCATGGTCGTTATGCGATGCCAGTTATCCCGATCGTACTCGTCGTGGGTTTGGAGGGACTACTGATTAGCATTTGGCCGGTGGCTGAAAATATAGTTCGGCGGGTAATTTCTCGCGTCTGGTTGTACACTATACCTGTGCTCACATTTACATTCTGGTTGCTTGGTGGCCGTTCATACGCTCAGGACGTTGCCATCATTGAGACCGAGATGGTAGCTACTGCGCGCTGGCTATCGGTCAATACTGAGGCGGGGGCTTTGGTGGCAGCTCATGACATTGGTGCTTTAGGCTACTTCGGTGAACGCCCTATAGTCGATATGGCTGGGTTGATTTCCCCGGAGGTGATTCCAATCCTGCGCGACGAAGCCGCGTTGTCAAGGCTCCTAGATTCCCGAGGGGCAGAGTACCTGATGACATTCCCAGGATGGTATCCATGGCTTGTGGAACAGGCGTATCCGATTTATTCCACAAGTGCTCCATACAGCGTTAAAGCGGGTGGAGAGAACATGGTGATCTATAAATGGCGTCAAGAAGGGTTTGCCCCATAAACACTGAGTATGCTATACTCGCCGCTATCA
The DNA here is from genome assembly GCA_030598885.1 of Anaerolineae bacterium. Taxonomy (GTDB): domain Bacteria; phylum Chloroflexota; class Anaerolineae; order Anaerolineales; family E44-bin32; genus DUEZ01. The sequence goes on from JAUVOZ010000002.1 coordinate 18,393, forward strand.
TAATGGTGGTGCAAAGATTATGGACAAGATAGGGCTTATCATAGTCGACGATCATCCCCTCTTTCGCGAAGGAGTGCGCAATGTGCTCGAAGCAGAAGAGGATCTTGAAGTTCTAGCCGAGGGCACGAGCGGTGATCAGGCTCTGCAACTTGTACGTGAGCTACGACCACGCGTGGCGCTAGTAGATGTTAATCTACCCAACATGAATGGCATGCAGGTTACTCGCCAAATATTAGCTGAGCGGTTAAACACCGCCATCGTTTTAGTTACAGCATATGATGACGTTGAGCAGGTATTGCACGCATTTCGTGCCGGGGCTGCGGCTTATTGTTCGAAGGATGTCGAAGCAGGTAAATTGGTGGATGTTATTCGACATGTCGCCCGCGGTTTCTATGTCGTTGGCGACCAGGTTTATGACGCGGCAGGTCTCGAACAATGGCTTTCACGTGGGGTGGAGACTGTTCGTCGCCCTCATCTCGATGGCGATGTGGAAGCCTTCACTCCGCTCTCTCCCCGGGAGATGGAGATTCTTCAGTATGTCACACGGGGCATGTCCAACAAAGAGATCGCTGCCCGCTTAGGTATCAGCCACCAGACAGTGAAGAATCATATGACGTCAATCCTGCATAAATTGGACGTTGAAGATCGCACTCAAGCCGCGGTATACGCTTTACGCCATGGCTGGGTACGTCTACAAGACACACGAAAATAAATCTGAGGCACTATGAGCGAAGCCGATGCTAACGGTGAACTGAACCCGCTTGAAACTTTCATTGAGTTAACCCGCACCGAACTTGAACAGGTGCGCAATGAGATGACTGAGATAGGTATGCTGGTTGAGCAGAGTCAGGGCGAGGTTGATAAGCTAGCAAAACGCAATGCCTCAATCACCGCCCATCTCCACCAGATTCAGGCGCATTTTGACTCTATGCCTAGGGATGATATCCGCTCAACCTATGAGGCATTCCAAGATGCACAGCAGCGTCTTTTCACTATGCGCGGACAACTCGAGAAACTTCAGAGTGATGAAGCCCATCTCAACCGTTATGAGAAATTCTTAGTAAAAACCCTGCAGATCGTGGAAGGCCGCCCTGCGTTAGATATCGCTGATCTAACCGGCGGCGGCGAGAAGATCATACAAGAGATCATCGAGGCTCAGGAGAATGAAAGGCGGACGATTTCCCGCCAGATTCATGATGGTCCGGCACAGGTATTATCAAATTTCATCCTGCATACAGAAATTGCTTTGCGCCTCTTCGATACCGATCAGGATCAAGCACGCGAAGAGCTCACCAGTCTAAAAGCAGCAGCAACTTCGACTTTCTCCCAAGTACGGGATTTTATCTTTGACCTACGACCAATGATGTTAGATGATCTTGGTATGGTGCCTACTGTCCGACGCTACTCTGAAGCTTTCAAGGAAAAAACTGGTCTGGACATCAACTTGGTGATCACCGGCACTGAGCGTCGGCTGGAACCTCATCGTGAAGTTCTAATTTTCCGTGCCATACAGAGTCTCATCCGAAACGTACGTGATCATGCTCAAGCAACACAAGTCAAGATCATGCTGGATATGGGCGAGCATCTTGTGCGAGTCTCAGTTGAGGATGATGGAAGGGGATTTGATCCGGAGTTGATTTCAGAGGAAGACACGAAGAAATTTAGCCTGCCAATGTTGCAGGAACGGATCGAGATGGTAGGTGGCTCCTTGGAATTGGAAAGCGCTGCAGGTGAGGGGACTAGAGTAGCATTTTCCATTCCAACCGGTGATTAATCGCGATATTCTGGGTTTGAGAGAGCGAATTTTCCAGATAGATCACGTCTGAGTGCTATCGGGTGAGATCTTTATCCAACCTGAGACAATGGGGGAGTGTTAATAACATCCTCCTATATACAAGTTAGAACTCCGAAACTGTGATGATCGACGGATTGTGGGGGATAATCGGATAGGAGGAATATAGTTAACAAACTCAATTGAAGCTGGTAAATAAGTCCTAAAATAAGGGGATTCTGTATCGGAAATAGGTCCTATTGAATCTTACTGCAGCTAAGCATATAATGAATCGTGCCCGGGTAAAATCGGGTAATTTCGAAGAGAAGGGAGGTGAAAGGTATGTTATATGCACCAAAGGAAAGAGGCCAAGGGCTTGTAGAGTATGCGTTGATCCTTGTTTTAGTAGCAGTCGTTGTGATCGTCATTTTAGCACTACTCGGGCCCGCCATCGGCAATGTATTCAGCAATATCATCAGCAACATCTAGTTAGCCGATGGAGTTGAAAAAAGGGCAACGTCTCGATTGTTAAGAATGCCCTCGGGAGCCCTATCATAGATAGGGCTCCTTGTCACCTGAGTTCAATATATTAAATTAACGCCCTTTGGCGTTCACCTTGACTTTTAATGTGGAAAAGGTATTATACGCACGACATAGGATAAGTTGACCAAATTCGACCGTCTTAAAAGGAGGTTCCATGCGCCGAGGACGCATTTTAATCCTACTAGCCCTGATCATCATCTTGGGAGTTGGAGCTGCGTATCTATTACTTGGTCGTCCCTCAGAGGAGCCAGAACCAACACCAACACCTGAAGAAGGGTATATTCCCTCTGATATGGTATTGGTAGTGGTTGCGGCACAGGATATCGCCCGGGGTTCGGAAGTTCCCAGGGACGCGATCGTTCTCCAGCAGATGCCCGCAGACCTTGTGGTTGAGACCTGGATTGCTGGCACCGATGAGGCGACCCTAATCGATCAGGTTTCGGGGCGTCGAGCGAGGATAGACATCGAGAGAGGTATTCCGGTGACAACTGCAATGATCACCGAGGAGGCGGGTGATTTGCTGGGGACAGGCTCCGATGCTTCTTTTGCCATCAAGCCGGGATATACCGCGATCGCGATTCCGATGAGCCGTCTCTCAGGCATAGCGTATGCACTCCGTGATGGAGACACAGTGGATGTGCTAATCACCATGCTGATGATCGATCTCGATATGGATTTCCAAACTGCACTTCCTAATCTGTCTACAATGGTGGTCGGTTCAGGAGGTACAGCAGAATTTCCTGCCACATCTCTTACAGCGATTTTTACCGGTTTCATTGGGAAGATTGTAAGAGACCCAGAGCTTGACGAACTCGTTCACATTGTCCCCCAAGAGAACCAACGACCCCGTTTAGTGACCCAGCGATTGGTCGAAGCGGCGACTGTTCTGCATGTCGGAACATTCCCACTAGAGGAGGTTGTTAGCGAAGAGGCAGTTACCGCTGAAGCGGACCAAGGCATCGGCGCCCCACCACCACAACAGGCTGAAGGTGAACCAGCCAAACCTCCACCGCCGGATGTCATTACCTTGATCGTCACCCCTCAGGATGCCCTGGCTCTGAACTGGGCGATGAAAGCCGGTGCTGATCTGGTATTAACGTTGCGGGGACCGGGTGATGCCACAAGCATAGAAACCATTTCGGTGACCCTGCAATATCTCGTCGAGAATTACGATATCACAATTCCGGTTAAACTCCCTTACGGTTTGGAGCCTGCGCTGGACACGCCCATCGTGCCGGTATTACCGAACGATGCCACGGCGCCGCAAGAGAATTAAAGTAAATAATCTGTTGGTGAAGTACGGAGGGTTGGATGTCGGAAAACGCGGACGATGTCATCCGCGTACTAATCGTTGACGACATCGCTGAAACACGCGAGAACATACGTAAATTACTGCAATTTGAACCAGATATCGAGGTCGTAGGCGCTGCTCGTACAGGCCAAGAAGCGATCGAGCTGGCGCGCGAAACCAAGCCGGATGTCGTCCTGATGGATATTAACATGCCGGATATGGATGGCATCGAGGCCACAGAAACGCTTAAACGTGATGTTCGATTTGCTCAAATTGTCATTCTATCTATTCAGAGTGAGGCCGACTACTTGCGGCGAGCAATGCGGGCTGGCGCCAGTGACTTCATCGCCAAGCCTCCTTCCGGCGATGAGTTGATCGGAACGATCCGTTCGCTCGCAGTAGATGCTAGAAGAATAAAGGATGAAATGGCCAGGTTGGAGGGGACTGGTCCTCTTCGACCTCAGATGGAAAGAATTGGACCGGAAGGCAAAATCCTGGCAGTCTATAGCCCTAAAGGTGGTGTGGGTTGTACGATGCTTGCCACTAACCTGGCGGTCGGCTTGGACACGACTGACACACCGGCGGTTCTGGTGGATGCGGCTTTACAATTTGGGGATGTGGCGGTATCTCTCAACCTACAGGTTAAAAATAGTTTTGTCGATCTTGCATCGCGCGCGGAAGAGCTCGATGCTGAAATTGTCGAGGATGTTCTTCTACAACACGAGTGCGGGTTACGTGTGTTAGCTGCCCCACCTAGACCAGAGATGGCTGACGAAGTACATGCGGAACAGGTCCGAAACGTATTGGAGCATCTAAAGCAGCATTTTGCCTACGTGATTGTAGATACTAGCTCGACCATGGACGACATCACTCTTACCATCCTGGACCTGGCTGACCTGTTGATAGCTGTGGCTACGCCCGAGATTCCTGCCATCAAGAATGCTCGCTTGCTCTTCGACTTATTAGGTGTGCTGGAGTTTCCAAAGGAGCATATCTTCTTTGTCTTGAATAAGATGGACCGGAAATCCGGTATTTCATCAGCGGCGATTGCCGAAAACCTCAAATACTCTGTGGATGGCGTAATCCCGGTTGACGAGCGCGCGGTGACAACCTCAGTGAACCGAGGTATACCACTCTTGTTAGCTGATAAGGGTCAGCCTTCAGCGAAAGGCATTCTTGACCTTCTTGGCTCAGTCAAACAACGACTTGTGGAGGAAGTAGCAATTGACGAAGAAGAAAAAGAAGTCGAGCGACCTCGGTTGTTCAGTCGCTAGTGATTGGTTGTGAGATTCCGTAGCAGGTAAGGAGGCTGGATTGTGTCGCTGCTCAAACGTATTGAACAAGGTCAGACTCAGGACGCACCTGTCCCGAAAGAAGTGTCACCTACCGCCGGTACATCGCGCTTGGGTCAGGTGCGGGAACGCCGGGTCGCTCCAACGAGCTCAGCGCAACGAGATAAATATTACGACCTGAAAACCTTAGTGCAAAATAAACTACTGGCTGAACTTGACCCATCAATGGATATCAGCCAGACAACTGAGGTTCGCCGTACAATTGAGGAGTTATTTGAAAGTATCCTAGCTGAGGAGAAGATCGTCCTCTCACGACCTGAGCGGCGGAGGCTATTTGAGCAGATTGTGGCTGAAATCCTGGGTCTTGGTCCGATACAACCCTTGCTGGCTGATGCATCGATCACCGAAATAATGGTCAACGGAGCCAAACAAATCTACGTTGAGCGTGGGGGTAAGATCTATCGTGAACCAGCTTCCTTTGAGAGCGATGATCACTTGATGCGCATCATAGATCGCATTGTTGCCCCACTCGGACGACGAATTGATGAGTCAAGCCCATATGTAGATGCCCGTCTTACTGATGGCTCGCGTGTAAACGCCGTCATACCACCAATTTCATTGGTTGGACCAGTACTCACGATCCGAAAATTCTCCACCGACCCAATTACTGTTCAGCAACTGATCGATTATGGAACCATCACGCCAGAGTCGGTAGAGTTTCTCAAGGCATGTGTAGTTGCAAGAATTAATATGATCATATCTGGAGGTACAGGTTCTGGAAAAACCACGCTGCTCAACGTACTTTCCCAGTACATTCCTAGGGATGAACGGATTGTCACTATTGAAAACGCAGCTGAACTTCAACTACGACAGGAACATGTAGTCACCCTCGAGTCTCGCCCACCAAATATTGAAGGACGGGGTGAAGTAACTATCCAAAATCTGGTCGTCAACTCTCTCCGTATGCGACCTGACCGCATCATCGTCGGCGAGATTCGCGCTGAGGAAGCCCTGGATATGCTTCAAGCGATGAACACCGGTCATGAAGGCTCAATGACCACTGCCCACTCTAATAGCCCGCGCGACACCTTGGCTCGTATTGAGACGATGACCCTCATGGCTGGGATGGATCTGCCCATACGGGCGATACGTGAGCAAATTTCTTCCGCTCTTGAATTGGTGGTCCATCTGGAGCGAATGCGGGATGGGACACGAAAGGTCACCAACATTACTGAAATACAAGGAATGGAAGGTGACGTGGTTACAATGACCGACTTATTCGTATTTGAGCAAACGGGTTTCGAAGAAGGCAGGGTGATTGGCCGTTTGAGGCCTACTGGTCTACGTCCAAGGTTCGTCGATAAGATTGAAACGAGCGGCATTCACCTACCTGCATCCATTTTCGGTGTAGGCGAACGGACGCGTGGATATTAACTAATGGACACAAACCTGATCTTGATGGTAGGTGGCGGGATTGGCCTTTTAGTCCTGATCATTGGGGTTGTGATATCGGTTGTCGGCGAGCGTTCCGTGGTTGAGGAACGCCTTGGGCGGTATTCAGAAACAAGTAGCTTTATCGCAAGCACGGCAGATGCTCCCGAGGGTGCGTTGGAAAAATCGAGCCCGCTAGCATCCTTCTTTAACCGCATGTGGGAGGGTACTGATCTTTTTGAATCTATCTCAGGGCAGCTTGCCCAAGCCGATTTGAAGTTCCTTCCAATAGAATATATCGCGTTGATCATTGGCACCGCAGGCTTGGGAGGGGTTATCGGCTTGTTCGCCGGTCGTGGATCTATCCTCTTTGCGGGATTGGCAATGATTGTGGGCGCTTTCGTCCCCCACTTTTATGTCTTGAATGCACAAAAGTCCCGCCTGAAGAAATTCGATAATCAATTAAGTGATATGTTGAACCTGGTGGTCAACGGATTACGCGCAGGCTTCTCGACCCTGCAAGCCATGGAGGCAGTTAGTCGCGAGCTTCCCCGACCTATCTCAGTTGAGTTCCACCGGGTTGTTCAAGAGATGATGCTTGGCCTACCGATGGAAGAAGCGCTCGATCACTTGATGCGACGAATCAACAGCGATGATCTTGACCTGGTGGTGACGGCGATTAACGTCCAGCGGGAGGTTGGCGGTAACCTTGCGGAAATCCTGGATGTAATTTCCTACACTATTCGTGAACGCGTGCGGCTCAAAGGCCAGATTCAGGCTCTTACCGCCCAAGGCCGAGCAACAGCCTGGGTTATCGCCGCGCTTCCAATTGTGCTTGTATTGTTGCTCTTCGTGCTTAACCGCGAATATATTATGACGCTCTTTATCCCTGAAAACCGCGCCTGTGGTATCCCGCTTATGATCCTGGCAGGGTTAATGATCGTGAGCGGATTCATAGCTGTGCAGAAAATCGTTCAAATCGACATATAGTGACTCAAAGCTCAGGAACTTTCCTTATTTATGTGCTCATTCTTGCCGAGAGGTGGGTGGGCTCGCGAGGTGTGGACTGATGGACCCTATCATATTAGTTGCGGGGATCGTTGTGTTTATTGTGATCCTGGCAATCGTTCTGGTTGTTGTAGGCATCAAGATGCCTGTATCTACTGACCCGATTCAGGATCGACTTGCTGAACTCAGCATCGGTGATGAGCCGTTATCGCTAGAAGAGATCGAGCTCTCACAGCGATTCGCTGAGCGGGTCATCCTACCAATCTTCAACCGAGTCGGGGAGTTTGCTTCACGCTTTACTCCTCAAGCAACGCTTGCGAGTGCTCGCCGTCGTTTAGAAATGGCCGGCAATCCAATGCGGTTGGATCCTGCTTTCTTCTTGACCACACGAATTGTGCTGGCGGTCCTGTTCGGTGGCTTGGTTTTTGCTGTATACGCCATCACCAAACGTAATTGGTTGCAGGGTCTGGGTTTATCGGTGTTGTTTTTAATTATCGGTTATATGTTCCCCGATTTGTGGTTGTCCAGCCGGATTAAAGCCAGGCAAAAATCCATCTTCCGTTCATTACCGGATGCACTTGATCTATTGACTGTTTGCGTTGAAGCCGGACTAGGTTTCGATGCTGCGCTGCGTAATGTGCATGAGAAGTGGGAGGATGATCTTGCGCTTGAATTTGGGCGAGTACTTCAGGAGATAGCGCTCGGTAAATTACGGCGGGAAGCGCTTCGGGATATGTCCGATCGGTTAGATGTGGCCGAATTGACCAGTTTTATAGCTGCGGTGATCCAATCTGAACAGTTGGGTGTGAGCATGGCTAAAGTATTGCGCATCCAGTCTGATAATATGCGTGTACGGCGTAGGCAGATGGCAGAGGAGGAAGCCAACAAAGCACCGATTAAGATGGTTTTCCCCATCGGTTGTCTGATCTTCCCCTCTATTCTGATTGTCCTGCTTGGGCCGGCTGCCTTAATGCTGCTATCCTCGCCAATGGCAGGGTTATTCTAGCGAGAATGGGGGGATGTCACCTTGCCTTTGGCGGATGGCTACCCAATAAATCAACTCGAGTCACTCTCTGAGCTGCGATGGCCACGACGCTGGCTTGAAGCGGCTCTTGTGCTTCTATTTCCACCACGTTGCGCCGGCTGTGGACAGCCGAAGACAATATGGTGCCCAGAGTGCAATCGTGCTTTACGGAGATTGAGCGGTCACATTTGCTCTCACTGCGGTCTTCCACTCCGTTCGCGAAGCACTTGTCTGGCTTGCAGCAGGCACCCGATACCTCTGAAAGTGCGTTCTTATGCAACCTATGAGAGTCCGCTGGGTAAAGCGCTCCTACAATTGAAGTACAGCCCCAATCGTCTTTTGGCATTTCGCATGTCTCAATGGTTGGTTGAGCTCTTGTCCCGAGAATCTTGGCAAGTGGATTTGGTGGTACCCGTTCCACTTGGCAAGGACCGATTGCGTCAGCGCGGTTATAATCAAGCTGGTTTAATTGCTAGTGCGTTAGCTAAATCCCAACATCTACCATTCTCCGATCGAGCATTGTGGCGAGTTCGAGAGACATTGTCCCAAGTTGGTCTCGATGCTACGGCTCGGATGAAGAATGTTCAGGGAGCATTTTCAGCCGACTCAGCCATCGTAGAAGGTAAACGGGTCATAGTGGTAGACGACTTGTACACAACTGGTGCCACACTGTCCTCATGCGCTCAAGCGCTCCTTCAGGTGGGAGCGGTGGAGGTATACGGTTTGACGGTGGGTCGAGCGTATAGTGAGATTCCATAAATGACTAAACTGAAAAAAGCTTAAATGCGAGAAGGTGAACATACCCCTTTTGCTCCGTCAGATGCTTTTTTCAGTAGACTGATAAACATAAACCGGTGATAAAGGAGATTCAATGGCCGTTCAGGTTGTGATCAATGTGCGCAACATGGAACTTGGTGATCGGTTACAAGATTATATAACCAAGAAGGTAGCTAAGCTTGACCGATATTTAGATACGCTCGAGGAGGCGAAAGTTGACCTGACATATGTCAAATCTGCGCGTAGTGCCAGTGATCGTCAGGTAGCTCAACTTACAATCCGAGGTAAAGGAGTTCTACTCCGAGCTGAAGAGCGCACAGATGATATTTTTGCCTCGGTCGATGCCGTGTTAGCTAAAATTTATCGACAGATCGAACGTTACAAGGGCAAGCACTGGCGCAGTAGAGGCGATGGTCGGTCAGCCGCAGATGTGGCGCCAGACGTCCCTGAGACTCAAACCGATTTAGCTGAAATGGATGAGATCGTCGTCCGGCGAAAACGTTTCAAGCTCACACCGATGAATGTGCGCGAGGCGATTGAGCAAATGAGTCTCCTCGGTCATGAGGATTTCTTTATCTTCCTTAATGGAGGGACCGACCAGGTCAATGTTCTTTATCGTCGACGCGATGGTACGCTTGGTTTGATCGAACCTGAGATTGGTTAATTGGCTTACGGATTGATCAGTAGATGGGTTCTACTGATCGACCAAAACTCTTTATCTTGACGGAACTCATTCCTGCTCTACTGATGTTGCCACCGGTTGGCTCTTCGCCAGCTGAGTATTGGGTGGCGGAAGGTCGTCGGGCAGCCGCCCGCGATCTGCTCCGGCGTCTTTTAGCTTTGGATTCGGTCGAACAAGTTCTTATTCTTGCAGCCGAACAGAATGACCGTGATGATCTGGCTGATCTCGGCGGCACCCCACTCATAATTCCTCCAGGTCAGTTTCATTTTGGCCATATGCTGGCGCACATCGTGGAGGAAGGTGATTATCAACGGCTTGCGTACTTCGGCGGTGGAAGTGCTCCATTGATGACGACCGATCTGCTTCTCCAGGCGTTCGACCGCACATTATCGGCTGAGAGACCAGTGGCGGTGGTGAATAATTACCATTCGAGCGATTGGGTAGTGCTCAACCACGCGCAATCACTATTACCATTAGCCGCGCGACTTCCTACGGACAACCCCCTTGGTTGGGTGCTGGATCATGAGGCCGGATTTGATGTACATGCGCTACCACCGTCAGCTGCTACCCGAAATGACATCGACACACCGACGGATATCTTGATCCTTCTGCATCATCCAAACATTGGAACTGACCTAAGAGAGTTTCTCGCTCAAGCTCCAAGGGAATGGATGACGCGTATAGATAATCTACGCAAAGTGATGAACACCCCGGCGAGTACGCTAACTCTCATCGGTAGGGCATCATCCCATGTCTGGCAAACACTTGAGCGGAAAACCCAGATATGGGTCCGCGCCTTCGTCGAGGAGAGGGGGATGGTAGCTAGTGGGAGAATGGCGCGCAGTGAGGTGAAATCTCTCATCGGTGAGGTGCTTGATATGTGGGGCGCGCAGACCTTCGTTGAGCACTTGTCAAGCCTATCCGATGCGATCTTATGGGATACGCGTGTATGGATGGCCCACCGGGGGAAGTGGCCATCGACAGCTGATCGCTTTGCATCTGACTTAGGTTGGGTGGATCAAGTGGAAGACTCGGCATTACGTGATTTAACCCAAGCCATTAATCAGGCTTCGATTCCGATTGTAGTTGGCGGTTATGGTGTGGTTTCAGGGGGGGTGTATGCCATGCTGGAGGTACTCGAGGGGGACTGATTACCAACCTTCGAGGTACGGTCGCCAGTCTTGATTTTCCTGTAGATGGGTACCAAATAGATATATGGCGGTCGCCCGCGGTTCAGAGGGTGGTCGCAGCAGGGTCATGCGAGCTTCCTGTAACGTGCGCCAGCCTTTCTTTAGGTTGCATAATTCACAGGCTGTCACTAGATTGAACCAACTATGTTCGCCACCCCGGTGGCGTGGGACTACATGATCGATGGTCAGACGAGTGGCCTTTATACCGCAGTATTGGCAGACGTAGTTATCGCGCCGTAAGATCTCTCGTTTGGTAAGTCGTACATGGGGACGCGGGCGTTTGATCATGTAACCAAGTCGAACGATGGAGGGACGGGGGTAGGAGGTGCGAACGGTGCGAACATAGCCGCGCCCATCGAGCAGCATTTGGGCCTTTCCAGCATGAAGCAGGCCAAATGCCCGGCGGGTGGTACATACGTTGATCGGTTCGTAATTAGCGTTGAGAACGAGTACCGGATCGTTCATTTAATGGGACCTCAATTGGGGGGGATTATACCATTCAAGGGTATCGTTGCAACCTAAGGTTTGTCATAAGCAGAAATGCCCTGGCTTCATGGCTATTAGAGACCAGGGCATGTCAATGGGTTCTAATAAAGAGATCAAACAAATCGCTGCCGGACCTCAGCGCTTACGAAGTCTAGAATGGCTACAGTGATGGCGATAAACCAAACCGCAATACCCGCGGCTTTGTAGTCCAGGAGCCGTATCCATTGTGACAAAAGAAAACCTATCCCACCGCCGCCTACAAACCCGATGATAGTGGACATCCGGATGTTGATGTCCCAGCGATAGATAGTGAAGGAAACGAACGGGGGGATGATTTGGGGGATAACCGCGTAAACCACGACTTGTAGCCAATTCGCACCGGTAGCTTGGATCGCCTCGATAGGTCCTGGGTCAATCGATTCAATCGATTCCGAATATAACTTGCCAAGCGCGGCGATTGAGTGAACGGTTAATGCCATGATGCCGGCAAATGGACCTAGGCCAACAATGACGACAAATATAATCGCCCATATCAGCGGTTCGATCGATCGGATGATATTCAAGATGGTACGGGTGACGAAGTAGATGCCTAAAGTGATCGGGGAGGCGGACATCAGGTTGCGCGCCGCAAAAAAGCTGACGGGTAACGCAAGCAAGATGCCGAAGAAAGTCGCCATCATGCCAATGAAAATGGTTTCAATAATCTTCTCAATGGCTAGTTTGAGCTCTGTGCTGAATTGCCAATCTCCAATGCTGGCAACTTGCCGGATTTGAATTTCCCAGATCGTCGTGTCGTCCCGGATATTGGCCGGTACCAACCGATAGGGCAATTCGATATCAATTTGGAATGCTCCTCTTTCATCTGGTGTGATTTTTATATACTCGCCACCTTGACGCTGGCGAAACTCGTTTCCGATGGGATCTTCCCACCAAATATTGGCTATTGTATTGGGTATGAAGTTATGCCCGGTCAAAGTTACAGTTGATCCGGGCGCTCCCTCAAATTCCGCGAGCGTGCCACATGTTGGATCCGCTAAAAGATAAGGAGCGTCTTCTAATGCTCCACTCGGAGCAGGAGGATTCTCGGTGCAGGGTATCTGGATCTGGGCGGTTGTGGTTACAATGTCTTTCGGATATTCGATACTTTTTTCCCATGGCCAGAGTACGCTTGACAGGAAGGGTCCGGCATCGTCTGCCTGGGTGATAAGCGCGACAACGTCAATCTGACCAATCTGCCAACCGAGCATGAAGAAAATGATTATTACCAGAAATAACAATCCTGCGGGATTGCTGCCTGAACGATTAGCGATTGCATAAGCATCCACCACGTTCCATATGTAGAAAACTATGACGAGGATACTCAAGACGACAAGAGCAGGCTCCAGGCTCAAGCCTTTTCTAACGATGTTAATCAAGCCAGTGTCTCGACGTGCGGTTTCAGTGAAACGCCATGCCAGTAAACCGATGATAGTGGCAAAGCTGAAGAGTAACAACAAACCCCGGCGGATGGTTCGAGCCAGTATTTGACCTAGACCGGGGATGATTAGTGATAGTATTGCAGCCAAGAAGGGGGGCACTAGACTAGGTTTGAGATCTTCGGAAGAGGTAGGAGTATGGCTTAGTCTCATGCTCCACCTCCGTTCGCGGTGAGCAGGTCACCCTGCAGTCCTCCACCAACCCTTTCGGCTTCTTGACCGTAGATTTCCTTGAATTCTTCGTCATTCATGCCACGGATCTCCTCGCGTGTGCCTCGATATACGATCTCCCCATCACGAAGCCCGAAGACGCTGGTTGCATAGCGCTGTACCAAATCGAGATAATGTAAGCTGCACAAAATCGTGATCTTATCTTCCTGGTTAAGAAGCTCCAAGTGTTGCAGTATCGAGTGGGCTAAGACTGGATCGAGACTGGCGACGGGTTCGTCAGCCAGGATCATCTTTGGTTCTTGCATGAGCGCTCGAGCGACACCAACACGTTGTTGCTGGCCACCGCTTAGTTCATCAGCTCTTTTATGAGCTTGATCTTCGATCCCCAAACGTTCTAGAGCATGCTGCGCCTTAGCGTTATCTTCATCAGAGAATCTACCGAATAAACTCTGCCAGGAAGACGTATAACCTAGACGGCCGGCTAGTACGTTGGTAATCACAGATGAACGCCGAACTAAATTAAAATGTTGAAACACCATTCCGATCTTACGTCTTGCCATACGTAGTTCAGTGCCTTCCAATTTCGCTAGATCAACGCCATCCCAAATGATTTCGCCCTCTGTGGGGTCGATCAAGCGGTTAATGCATCTTAAAAGAGTTGACTTGCCTGAGCCGCTCAAGCCTATAATGACCAGGAACTCACCATCTGGCACGATGAAGTTTACATCTCTTAATGCTACGGTACCGTCGTCATATATTTTAGTGAGATGGCGTACTTCGAGCATAATGCATCTCCTATATCCAACAACTCGTTATTTTTCTTTAGTTATCCGCAGATGGCAATTATAGTACACGCGGGGGTGGGAGTAAATTCGTCCCACCCCCGCGTGTTTTTGCCTGCAGGTTTCAAAGGCAAGAGGTGTGAATACTAATCCTGGTAATCTCCAATATTAACACCTGCGGCATCGAGGAACTGGCGGAATTGATCATAGAAGCTATCATCATGCCGTTCCAAGGCGTTCCACTGGTAGGCAACATTAAGCGCTTCTTGTCCTGCTTCGGTTTCTGCAATAGCTAACAGGGCTACATTGAGTTTCTCACGCATCTCAGGATCTAAGCTCGGGATATATTGCACACCATCGTTCGGAATGCCTTCAAAGGTCTCGAGGATTACAATGGCATCCATAATGTCATCGTAGGTTCCCTCGATTTTTCCTTCGACACGGGTTCGGGCGTCAATATAAGAAGCGCCAAAGTCACAATCGCCGTTATATACACCAGCAACCGCAGCCTCGTGAGAACCTGCATCAACGACTTGGGCAAGATCGGTATCTGGATCAATACCGGCTGCTCTAAGGAAGATGGTGGGTACTACCCAGCTGCTGGTGCTGGTTGGGTCAGCCCGGCACCATGTCTTACCAGCAGCTTCATCAATCGACGTAATGCCGCTGTCTGCCCGGACAAAGATTTGGCCGCTGTAAGTGGGATCGCCATAGCGGACAGCTACCAGATCAACATCAGCACAACCTCTATCGCTAGCAAGAATGTAGGAGAAGGTTGCGAGAGAGGCCATATGAGCCTTGGGTGGATCGGCGCACATGGCTTCGATTACCCCGACATATTCGGTTGCTACGAATGTATCGATGACCAGGCCAGTCTCATCGAAAATCATGTCGGCTACTTCTTCAAAGCCAGCTACAACACGCTCGGTCTCACCAGATGGTACAACCCCCCATTTGAGGGGATTTTCTTCAGTACCGAGTTCTCCGGGACCGCAGCCTATCAGCATTAGAGCCGATATGGCAAATAACGTCAATATAAGTGGCAAGCGGTTCTTGTGCATTGTACTTCTTCCTCCTCGTATATTTGGTGAATTTGTTTGCTCGAAATAGTTCGTTGGCTCTTAAAGGTACTTTGTAGATATTCCGTGATAGTCGCTCCTCCTCTCCGGTCATGAAGACCTGATTCATATTAGCGCGAATCTTACTCGAACGCAAGGGAATCATTAACCTTGTATGTTTCTCTAGCGGCGGTTAAAATTCCCCTTCCATGATAGATCAACGCTATCAAGAAGCACTCGACTATCTATACAGCTTCATAGATTATAGTGTAGAGCGGACCTACCGTTACTCGGCTGATACTTTCGACCTGAATCGGGTTCGCGACTTGTTTCAGGTAGTGGGTAATCCTCAAGATCAGTATAACTCAGTACACATCGCAGGAACCAAAGGTAAGGGTTCGGTTTCGGCCATGATTGCCTCAGTGTTACTGGCTGCCGGCTACCGAACTGGACTCTATACTTCGCCCCATTTACAACATTTCACTGAGCGTATCCGAGTCGATGGTCAAGAGATCCCTAAGTCTGAGGTCGTTCGGCTGGTAGAAATTCTCAAACCCCATATAGAGGCCATTCAACATCTGACCGTTTACGAAATCATCACTGCACTAGGATTCCTGCACTTTGCTGAACAAGAGGTCGAGTGTGCAGTGGTTGAAGTTGGGCTTGGCGGACGTCTGGACGCCACCAACGTGCTCAATCCACTCGTTTCGGTGATCACCTCACTTTCCTATGATCACATGCACCTTCTGGGTGATAGCCTTTCAGACATCGCCCGCGAGAAAGCGGGGATCATCAAACCCGGCGTGCCGGTTATATCCGCCCCTCAGCAGTTCGAAGCAGAGCGAGTGGTCGAGCAGGTCGCTCATTCAATAAAGGCTCCCCTGGTGCTTGTCGGTCGTGACTGGCTTTACTCCCCGGGGGCTCGTGATCTAAATGCACAGAGTCTGTATGTGTGGTCAGCGGCTGAGCAGCCACTGATGGACGCGTATGTCGAATCGGCTGGGGGGGAAGAGTGGGTGCCACCTCGGTATCAGATCCCGCTTCTTGGCCATCATCAGGTTGTCAATGGCGCTGTGGCATTTGCCGCCATCCAAACAATTAGAGAGCAAGGACTGGTGGTGAATGAAGAAGCCATCCAGGAAGGGTTCCGGGAGGTCTCCTGGCCAGGCCGTTTCCAGATACTTTCGCGGTCGCCAATCGTAGTAGTCGACTCTGCGCATAATCGCGATTCCGCCCTCAAATTGCGAATCGCGCTGGATGACTACTTTCCCGGTCAACCGGTAACACTGATCTTCGGCGCTTCCGCAGATAAAGATATTTCAGGTATGCTGATTGAACTCTTACCCCGGGTCTCACGGTTGATCGTCACTCAGGCTGGTCATCCGCGAGCGGCTGCTCCGGATGAACTTGCTCATATGGCACACACTCATGGTTTGCGGGTGGAGGTGGCATTGCCTGTCTCAACCGCGCTTGACCGGGCTATGACTAAAGCAAGACCAGGAGAAGTTATAATCGCTGCGGGAAGTATATTTGTCGTTGGAGAGATTCTTGCAGCGTGGGAGAGGTTGGGGCAGCCGAAGGTATAAATGTTTGAAATAAGGATCCGATAATGGAGTATTGGGGTAATTGGCCTCACCTGCCGGCAGAATGGGGCCGCGCGGTGAGCCGTCGAGCAGATGAGCTTTATAACATCAACCAAGCCACCTTGAACGAGGATGGTCTTATCGAGTGCGCGGTGCTCCCCTTGCGAGATGTGGTGCTCTATCCGAACATGATCACCCCGCTCTTTGTCAGCCATGAGCCAACGCTGAGAGCTATCGAGCATGCTGCCCTGACTAATGAAACCATGATCGCCATCGCTCAGCTTGACCATGAGGTTGAAGATCCAATCCCAAGCGATCTGCATGTCGTAGGCACTGAGATCGCCGTCGGTCGATTGATGCATATTCCTGATGGATCGACTTCAGTCCTCACCCAGGGTCGTCGCCGGGTTGAGGTGGTCGAATTCGTTCAAACCGAACCATATATGCGCGTTCGAGGACGACCGATTGACGAGGATGTTGAGCGTACTAAGGAAACTCTAGCCCTGATGAGGGTTGTGCTGACTCTGTTTGAAAAATGTGTCCAACTCAACCGCAGCCTGCCTGAGGAAGCCTATATCTACGCAGTCAATATCGAGGACCCTGCTTGGCTTGCTGATTTGATAGCTTCAGCCATTAGCCTGACTATTTCTGAACGTCAGGCAATGTTGGAGACCTTCGATCCAATTGAACGTTTGCAGCGGACAAGCGTACTGCTTGGCCGGGAATTGGCCGTCCTGGAATTAGAAGATCAGATCCACAACCAGGTGCAAAGCGAGGTCGATAAGTCGCAACGAGAGTTGTATCTGCGTGAGCGGATGAAAGCGATCCAAACCGAGCTGGGGGAGACGGATCTGTGGACACAAGAGATTAATGAGCTACGCGAACGGGTCCAGCATCTAGAACTTCCTGAGGAAGTAGAACTTAGGGCTTTGAAGGAGATCCAACGGCTCACTCAAATGCCTCCAGTATCCCCCGAGGTCAGTGTTATCCGGACTTATCTAGATTGGCTGATGGGTTTGCCTTGGTCTACCGCCACTCAGGATAATCTCGATATCCAGCATGTGGCTGAGGTCCTAGACAGTAAGCATTACGGATTAAAAAAGGCCAAAGAACGAATATTGGAATATATTGCCGTTAAAAGCCTTGCCCCAAGGGAGCTGCGCCAACCGATTTTATGTTTTGTTGGACCACCAGGTACAGGTAAGACGTCGCTAGGTCAATCGATCGCCGAGGCGCTTGGCCGAGAGTTCATTCGCATTTCCCTCGGAGGGATCCGAGATGAAGCGGAGATTCGTGGACACAGAAAGACTTACATCGGTGCCCTTCCTGGACGAATTTTGCAAACAATGCGCCGATCGGGTACTGTCAATCCTTTGTTTATGTTGGACGAAATCGACAAGCTTGGACATGATTTTCGAGGGGATCCCGCCTCATCGCTGCTCGAAGTGTTGGATCCTGAACAAAATCATTCATTTTCCGACCATTACCTGGAACTTCCCTATGATCTTTCCAAGGTGATATTTATTACGACTGCCAATACCCTTGAAACTGTTCCACCAGCACTAGCCGATCGCTTGGAGGTAATTAAGTTTACCGGCTACATCGAAGAGGAGAAGCTGTTCATCGCCCAGAAGTTCTTAGTGCAGCGCCAATTGGAGCAGAATGGTTTATTTATAAAAGAACTGACCTTCACCGAAGGAGCTATACAGAGCATCATCCGGGAGTACACTTGGGAAGCTGGAGTACGGAATCTTGAGCGTGAAATTGGAAAAGTCTGCCGTAAAGTGGCTCGGCGTAAGGCTGAAGGGAAAAAGATGCCCCGGCGGATCACACCAGGTAGTATTAATAGATTGCTTGGACCACCTCAAATCATTCCTCACGAGGCCGAAACTGAGGACCAAATTGGGGCCGCTACAGGTTTGGCTTGGACGGAGAACGGGGGCGATTCGCTGATCGTAGAGGCTCTTTTGGTCGAAGGTAAAGGTAACCTTCAGATCACAGGGCAAATCGGCGATGTAATGCAAGAGTCAGCCCAAGCAGCATTGACTTATATCAAATCACGCGCTGAGGACTTAGGAATCGCCCCTAGAATATTCGCAACGATCGACATTCACATACATATCCCTGAGGGGTCGATCCCAAAGGATGGCCCCAGCGCTGGAATTACGATCGCAACCGCGCTGGCCTCCGCTCTCACCGAACGACCCGTACGGCGAGACGTGGGGATGAGCGGTGAGATTACTCTGCGAGGGCGAGTGCTTCCCATTGGTGGTGTGCGCGAGAAAGTGCTCGCAGCTTATCGGTTAAAGATCAAAGACGTGCTCATCCCGGCCAAGAATGAGAAGGATATGGTAGAGCTCCCTCGTCAAGCACGGACCACTATGAATATCCACTTAGTCCAGCATATGGACGAGGTGCTCGAAATGGCCTTGCTTCCCCAATCCGAGCTGGTGCCTTAGGATGCTGCCGTCGAACAAGTCTCATCTAGTCAGGATGTATCTGCAAGGTCGGGATGAGCCGCGATTAGATCGATCATGTTCGGTCAAACCATAACCAGGGTTAGAGTTATCGATTGATGAAATACTGCAGCTATCGACACAATAGAATCCGAATCATGTTTGGTCTGTTAACGTTGATCATTGTGCTCACGGCTTGTACCCGAACTTGGATCCC
>JAUVOZ010000126.1 GCA_030598885.1 Anaerolineae bacterium
ACAAGGTCTCCTGAAATAAACTTGCTAATAAAGTATGTGGCACTTCACTAATTGTCGATCCCAATGAGTGCATGAGATTGTTGGCCGTTGACAGCATATGATACAATTCAACCTGCCCATCCTGGATGCGGGGCCATTGGGGCGTGGTGTAACGGCAGCACTCCGGACTTTGGATCCGTGAATCCAGGTTCGAATCCTGGCGCCCCAGCCTGAATTCTGATTAATGAATGACTGCACCATAAAATTCAAATGAGAGAAAGGGAAGGGTCACATTTACCCCTTTTCCTGCTGCCGACTTCTTTGTTCTGTAGACTCATGAATTGATTGACCTGTGCAAGACGACGATCCTCCACTAGCTTCTCTCCAGCAACCTTTGAGATATTTTGCTTGGGCTTTTCTAAGAGGCAGCCAAAGACCAATTTCGAGCTACTTGGGACAGCCTACTTTAGGCAATATGATGATCTTGTGGTTCTCCACTATCTTAGGGTAGCGTCTTGAATAACTGGGTTAAAAAACTTCAATTGGCGCTCTGCGGATCGCCGAGGAGAAGACGATGAAAATTGAGGCTGTGATCCTGGCTGCTGGCTTGGGAACACGAATGGAATCCGAACTTCCAAAGGTACTTCACTTGCTTGGTGGTCGCCCCTTGATTGCATGGACAGTGGCGGCATGCCAGGAGGCCACCGGCCGCAAGCCCTATGTTGTGGTCGGACCCGATGCAGAAGAAATCCGACATGCGCTAAGCGTGGAAGCCCACTTCATAGAGCAGGTCGAACGACTAGGAACCGGTCATGCCCTGCTTCAAGCGGCTGATCAGCTCCGCGACAAGTCGAACCTGGTGCTGGTTGTAAATGCAGATCTACCGCTTCTGCGACCGGAATCATTGCGATGCTTGATCGAACAGCAAGAGAGTAATCCAGGTCCAATTACCCTACTATCGGCAACCTCGGATCAATCGCGCGGCTTCGGTCGGGTTGAGCGGGACAGAAATGGCGTTGTGGTAGGGATCGTCGAGCAGGCTCATGCTACCCCCGAACAACTTGCCCTTCGCGAGTTGAACGTGGGGGCTTATTGTTACCAAGCCGATTGGCTTTGGGATCATCTCCCCAAATTGCCGCTTTCCCCCAAGGGAGAGTATTACCTGACCGATCTAGTAGAGATGGCAGTTACTGAGGGCGGGCAGGTGTCAGTCAGCTCGGTAGAGGACCTGGATGAGATCATTGGCATCAATACCCGTGAACATCTGGCGGAGGCTGAGGTTGCTCTTCGAAGACGGATCAACCGGAGTTGGATGTTGGCTGGTGTGAGTATGCTCGACCCTGAGTCCACATATATTGGTCCAGAGGTTCAGTTGGGACCAGACACCATCTTGCTGCCCAACACTCACATTGAGGGTCGCACGATAGTCGGAGTAGACTGCCGGTTAGGTCCCAATACAATTGTCCGCGAATCGACAATTGGCAATCATTGTCTGGTGGAAGTCTCGGTGGTAGAAGGCGCGACATTAGAAGATGAGGTGAAAGTCGGTCCTTTTGCTCATCTCCGCCAGGGAGCTTATTTAGGGCGGGGTGTCCATATAGGCAACTTCGGGGAGGTGAAGGACAGCAAACTAGGACCTGGTGTGAAAATGGGCCATTTCTCTTATATCGGAGACGCCACGATTGGTGAGGGGGCTAACATCGGGGCGGGCACAATAACATGTAATTTTGATGGTGAGCGCAAGCACAAAACCGAGATCGGACCGGGCGCTTTCATCGGCAGTGACACAATGCTTGTGGCGCCGGTGCGTGTAGGACGCGACGCTCGCACAGGCGCGGGCGCGGTTGTTAACCGCGACGTACCCGACGGGAGTGTAGCGGTCGGGGTTCCAGCGCGGGTTATACGGAAGGTGAAGCAAAATGATTGAGTTGTTCTCTGGGTTGGTTCATCTATTAACAACTGGGTTGCCAAGCTAGGCAGGTAGAGAAGGGTGGTTTGCATCTGGGGGAAGTAAGTAGTCGGTGTGTCCGTGGTGTTGATAGTCCTCCGGAGGAGAATGAGAGAAATGGATATCACAACACAACAACGTAACGAACTTATCAATCGTGCTTTGGAAGCGCGTAGGTTTGCCTATGCACCTTACTCAGGATATACGGTTGGCGCGGCACTGCTTTCGGTATCAGGAGAGATCTATCATGGCGTAAATGTCGAGAACGCTGCCTATCCCACCAGCATGTGCGCTGAGCGGACAGCAGTCTTCACGGCGGTGTCAAACGGTGAACTTGCTTTCTCCGCCATCGCCATCGCTTCCGAGAATGGCGGCTCTCCCTGTGGCGCCTGTCGCCAGGTCCTTTCTGAGTTTGGTTTGGAGACATTGGTGCTGGTGGTTGATAGTCAAGGCGAGGTGATTTTAGAGACAACAGTCGGCACTTTGTTGCCGGAAGCTTTCTGTCCATCGGATTTGACACGTAGGTAATTACGCGCTTCTCCTCTCAGTGGGGGGTGAAACCCTTCAGGTCTGTTTGAAGTTGAGGGCGTACAATTAATCGCTCTGATTTTGCATCTTAATCATATCTCGGGTTAAACAACGACCGGATGTAATGTAGAATGCATCGATCACTAAGTACAGGATTTCTTTGGGACAAGAGTCTTATAGGATCATGCCATGTCAAACCACCAAGCTAGCTCATCACGCGATAGCGTGACAAGCACTCCGAAAAATCGAACTCTTGGAATTGTGAGTTTGATTTTGATTCTCACCGTGGGATGGAACTATTGGCTGCCCTTAGCGGAGGACTTCTTCAATCTTCAAACCAAGCCACCTAGTCCACCGAATGTCGATTTTCTTGCTTATTACCTTGCTGGAGCACGTTTTGAAAGAGGGGTCAATCCTTACTACTGGGAAATGCCCGACCCGGAGGGAATTGTTCTTTCCGATTATCTTTACCCTCCCACGATGCTGCCTTTATATAAACTTTTTTCAAATCTGGGATATGAACAGGCCAGGCATCTGTGGCTTTTCCTTTATGCTTTTAGCTACATTACAGCATTTGCTGTGTTGCTCTTCATGGTCAAGAGGCAATTTAGATTCACTTTCTTGGTTCTGGGCTTACTCCTCACCATAGCTTCCTATCCCTTGCTATGGCATATTCGAAATGGGCAATCTGATGTTCTAGTAATTAGCCTCGTTTTGGTTGGCTTCGCCGCTTATGCCAGGAATTACAAGGTTGGATCAGCGGTCCTGTTTGCCCTGGCAACCCTGGTTAAGGTGAGTCCGGTTCTGTTTCTTATCTACTTCGTCTTATTTCTTAAAGACTATCGCTTTCTGGTTATCTACTGTCTCATCTCCGGGGTTATTGTTCTTTTCTCATTCCTCGCGGTGCCAATCAACCTGTATCCTGATTATCTGCTCAACGTCCTACCACAGATTTCTAGTGGAACTTCCTACTGGCTGAATCAATCTATCTTGAAAATCATTGCTTCTAATGAGTCGCTTGCCAGATTGATCTCCATCATCGGGTTCGGAATCTTCGCACTGTTCACCTGGTTCATCAGCGGGAAATTCAAAACCCTCGACAGGGTGCCCCGCACCCCGTTAGCTGAGGGTGAATTCGTATCCGAAGGTCTCTTCTTGATGAATTTATTGGTGGTATTGCTATTTGCGGGTAAAGCGTGGTCTATGGCTTATGTCTGGACCATTCTCCCTTCGGCTCTGTTGCTAACGTACCTACTACATACGCGAACTAAGACTTGGTACCTGGTTGTAGTCAGTATTGCTATTTTCTTATTGACTTCGAAAGTCTATGGTTTCCCCGTGCTCGACTCTCTCAACCTCCTCGGCAACTTTATCCTAACCTCCTGTTTGGCAACCTTGTTGCTGAAAAGGGAAAGGGTAATGGAAAGGATAAGCGATCTTATCTGATCGGATCACATTTGCACGCATGGGTTGGAGCGTTAGCTGATCTTTTGCTGTTCCCGAATCGTTTTATAGGTCAGGAAGACGAATGTTAATACACCGACTCCCAGACCAACCAAGAGCGCTGTAGTGTAAGGGGGATCAGCTCGCAGGATCACCTGGGCGCGGATATTAACCGGCGTGCGAGTGAATAGAGTTGCCATATTCTCGACGCGCCACAGACGGGCGTGCTGCAGCAGATCGTGAGCCATCAACCCTACGAGCATCAGAGTGGTTAACTGTGGTCCGAAGCTCCGGGTCTTGTTTCGCAGGAACCGTTCCATTTGCACCCCGCCTAACACGAGCGTCATTACCACTGGAAGGATGAGGAAGCGAGACGAGACACGCTCTACATCCATTAGTGGTATCGGCAGCATGGTGATTGGTTGGAACATCTTACCTATCGAGAGCACGGTCATGGTGAGAATTGGTGCCAACAGCGTGTGCTGCGCAGTTTCAATTGAGGGTGGGGTTTTCCAAGTTTGATATAAGCCGAAGACGATCAGAAAGGCAAAGCCCAGTAGACCGGTGTATATGTCCACCTCCCACCAACCTAAAGCCGAATACATCCCTGATCGAGCTGCTGCCGGGATGGTTAATGTCGTGAAGGCTTCAAGCAGGTCGTTGACTGAGAAATAGCCAGAGATGAAAGGGTTGTCCTGACCGGAGAATTCAAGTGCAGGGGGCAGGATGCGTACCAGGCTAAGCAGAACGGTGAAGAAGATGGCCTTGAGAATAGAGCCAAGGAGGTGGTGCGAGAAAATACCCAATAAGACGAGGAACATCAAGCTCCAGATGACGAAATGAAAACCACCCTGCAGGAACAAAGCAAACTGGAGCAGCGCCATCTGGGTGATCCACTTCCAACCAGTTTGCCCCTCAAGCAAGTTCATTACTAATAGGGCGAAGTAGGGTAAAAGGAAGTAGCTCACCCACATCGAATGTCCTACGGCTATGTGCGCGATGGGGTTTCCGTTAAGACTGAAGAGGAGGAATACGACGGAGAAGGTAACCGGCGACCAGCTATATTTTCGTCGCAGCAAGAGCAAACCAAGGTAACCGAGCGAGTACAGGAAGAGAGTGTTGATGAGCACGAATAATCCGGGTTCAATGAAGCGCAAGAGTACCACCTGGGGTGAGATTACAGTGTCAGGAATTGCCAAGAAGCGATCGGTCGCAGCTAACTCTGAGCCGATGTGCAATGGGAGAAGGTTTTCCAGCAGCGCCTGGCGTAGGAAGGCGTAGCGGGGTCCTTCCTGTGTCCAGTCATGCAAATCAAATCCCAGCCTTCCGAAGTTGAGAAAGAAACTCCAGGTAACGCCTCCAAAGAGATAAAGTCCTGCAAACCACAGACGCTCGACCCATTTAGAAAAACGATCAGGTTCGGGATGGAATAATAAGCCGATGACCTGTTGTAAGAACTTAGATATTCGCCTCATGAGGGAAGGAGCCTTTTCCAACATCATGCACCTTAATCGAGTTGTCGCCACCGAGGGTTACCAGGCAACAATCCGTTCGGTAAAATGGGAGGATCGATGAATAGAATAACATGATCCAACCCCGTATTTAGATAATCTTCATTTGGTATCGACATCGTCGGTTACATCGGTAAAATTATAGATCGTCGGGTAGGCTGAAAAATAAACACGATCCGGCAGCAGCTCATAGTCTCCGCTAAAGTATGTGTTGAAAATTATTCTGAATGTGTTCACAGGGGTTATCGTTGGGTAGAGCGGCTCATCGCCGTTCCCCGGCAAGTAGTATGCGCTCAGGATAGCCATCCTTTGCTGGGTATAACGCATCCTCGGACCCTCGGGTATAGGTCCATGATCGGATTGAAGAATGATAATCGGCGGCGTCTCTGAGTGAGCGAGTATGGCATCGATGGTTTGCAGGAGCATGGTGTTGATGTAGTGAAGCTGGTTTCGATATGCTTCGATGTACTCTTCGTCCATCATGGAGGCGCCATCGCCAAAAGTGAATCCGAGGGTGAATCCTGGGGGCCGCTTAACAGGTGAGCCATCCCGCTCGAAGACGAAAGGGGAGTGTGGCGAGATAATGTGGGCAAATACGAACATGGG
>JAUVOZ010000092.1 GCA_030598885.1 Anaerolineae bacterium
CCAACGCTACACCTTCGAAAACGGCTGCCAAAAGACTTTACTCCGCCTCTTGCGCGAAGAGGCCGGTTTGATGGGTACCAAGGAGGGATGTGCAGAGGGAGAGTGCGGCGCCTGCACCGTCTTTCTGGATGGGGTGGCGGTTATGTCGTGTATGGTCCCCGCGCCGCGGGCACATGGGGCCGAGATTGTCACCATTGAAGGATTAGCACATGATGGTCATCTCCATCCAATCCAGCAAGCGTTCATCGATGAAGGGGCTGTCCAATGCGGCTACTGTACCCCGGGATTCCTGATGTCGGGAGCCAAGCTGCTCGAGGAACGTCCGCTTCCCAACCATGATGAGATCAAACAAGCTATAACGGGCAATTTGTGCCGCTGTACGGGATATTACAAAATTCTCTCAGCATTCGAACGAGCGGCATCGATCCAAGCCCTGACTTCAGAGCAAACGGAATGCTAATGCACCCAAATTAACAGCTTGGTCTTAGACAGCCTCATGAATGGACACAAGGTCAGTCATTAACCGAATGAGTTTTGGGGGTTGGCATGTAGAACGAATGGAGAAGAGATCATGGGAAAAGATACTTGGCGATTTCAGAGACTTGATGAAGAACGGAAAAAGAGGAAGCGTTTAAATCCCATTTGGCGAGGAGTGGGATGTGTGTTGGTTGTGATTCTTGGTTTCGTAGGATATATCTTCTCTGGTTGGTTTCTAGACCGGGGTTTTGTCTATATACCACGATTTTCAATTCAGATCCCCCTGATAACCACAGTAAGTGGTTACGTGATAGTGCAGTTGGCAGTTTCGTTCCTCTTCATGATATTCAGTTATGCCATAATGAGTGTGATTTATGCCATGGCGTTCCCTATCCAGTTAGGAGAAACGGACATGCCTCCATTGAGGCGTCAAAAGACTAAGAAAAAACGCTGAGGAGGATCGATGGATCGCACAGTCCCTCGTACGGGTTCGGAGGAGATCGAGCTCTATATCCGTACTTACTATTCACTTCTCAGATCAACGATTGATGTCCAGATCAGGACGCTGGAGGAGGTCCATGCTAACATGGGCTCCTCGCTGCATCTCGATGCCAAATCACCCCATCCAGACATTTCAGCCTTTATCTATGCCACATTACGTCTTCCGTCATGCATTGCAGATGTGGAGCGGATCATCCTGGGTCAAAGCCAAGAGGTCTTCATTAAGCGAGGGGTAGGGGATGTTGAGACATGGCAACCGGTAGTGGCGAAGGCACGCCGTCGACGCAGCTTCACTGACGGTGATGGAACCCTGGCGTGCTATGTCGCCAGTCGTTCGGACATTGACGACATTATTCCCACGCTGACCGCATTTCAGATTGAGTGGAACAAACTCAATTTCCTATTACAGGGGGATCAAGTTAAGACCTACCTGGAGAATCCAATCGAGGGGGATGAAGGTTTGGCAGTCCTCGCCCGTGGGATCGGAATGGAAATAGAAGGCATCCGTAATTTATATCACGTATGGGAGGACGCTTTCTGGCCGATGATACGAGCTATTGCCGGGCATCGGAAGCGCTTTCGTGTACGCCTGTTGGCGGGGTCGCTGATGGATTACCGCCGAGCGACGCAGATGTGGTGGCAGCATATCGAACAGGCGATGCCCTTTCTGCTGCACCGACCGGTTTATTTCGTATCCGGCAATAATCATAGCTTGGTCAACCTAGTAAGTAGTTTTGCCTTGCGCCAGGAAGAGCGGCTCCTGAACTTTCTCCAACATCCCGAGAATTCCAACCTTTTAGCGGAATGGCGGGAAATCGAATCCCAACAAGTGCCTTCGAGTCGGGAGAATTTCCTCTACTATTTGCTCAAGAAAGTCCTAGCCACCTCCAGAGGAAAGACCATCCACCATGAACGAGCTGAGGCGGAGAAAGATTGCGGGGTACTTAGGGTCGCGAGTGAGCGAGGTTTTGACGTTGAGGCTCAGGTCATCGAGTTAAGCCGCATTCAGCCCGATGGTGTAGATCCTCGTCTGCAGTGCCCGGGAATCGAGGATTTAGCCAATAGCGAGGCTTTGATCGTCAATATCGATTACCCGCTTGGCATGGCCGCGTATTTACTCCTCTCGCACCTTTCGACACGAGTGGGGGAACTGCGCGGCGTGTACATTATGGGTAAGGCGGCAACTTTAAATGGAGTAGTCGGGGATGTGATGATCCCCTCGGTGGTTCATGACGAACAATCGCAGAACACCTATCTTTTTGAGAACTGCTTCGCAGCGGCTAATGTCAGCGAAGATCTCGTTTATGGCACGGTGCTTGACAATCAAAAAGCAGTTAATGTGCGGGGTACATTTCTGCAAACGCCGCGCTATATGGATGTGTTTTACCGGGAAGGGTACACCGATATTGAGATGGAGGCGGGTCCATACCTCTCGGCGATATATGAAATGTATCGTCCTAAGCGCTACCCCAAAAACGAGATTGTCAACCTGTATGGACTGCCATTTGACTTGGGAATCCTTCACTATGCATCCGACACACCCCTAAACAAAGGTAGTAATCTTGGCGCCGGTTCGCTCTCATATTTTGGCATGGATCCGACGTATGCCGCCAGCTTGGCCATTCTGCGGCGGATTTTTTACCTTGAGATCGGCAGGTGTCGTGGTGAACCCACTTCCCGTTAGGGGTTGAAGGAGCAACGGTTTCAAGTGTAGAGGCTGAGGAGCTGAGAATGTCTGTTATCGGTCAATCAGCACGTCGCGTAGATGCGTTGGGAAAGGTGACTGGCAAAGCCATCTACCCAGGCGATATTAATAAACCGAATCAGGTTTACATGAAGATTTTATTTGCCAGGCGTCCGCACGCTATTATCCGAAGTATTGACATATCCGACGCCGAGACCATGCCGGGTGTGCTGGCAGTCTTCACCTCAAAAGACGTACCGGTGAACGAGTACGGCTTGAACATGCCTGACCAGCCGGTTCTTTGTGGTCCGGGCTCAGCCAAACCCTACGCAGATCGTGTGCGTTTCGTAGGCGACCAAGTGGCTCTGGTGGTAGCTGAGAGCGAAACAGTCGCTGCAGAAGCGTTGAAGCGGATCAAGGTTGATTATGAGGATCTCCCGGTGGTAACCGATCCATTCGCGGCGATGGAAGACGATACCCTGTTGCTTCACCCGGAAAAGGGTAGCAACATCTTTTGCCATTATCGTATCCGCAAGGGCGATGTGAGCCAGGCTCTCTCATCTGCCAATGTTGTGATCGAAGCGGAGTATCGCACACCGGCTCAGGAGCACGCCTACCTGCAACCTGAAGCAGGTATTGCCTATATCGATGATCAGGGTCGGGTGACGGTTGAAGTAGCCGGGCAATGGACTCATGAGGACCAGCAGCAGATCGCTCATGCTCTAAATCTTCGACAGGATCAGGTACGAGTGATTTACCCCGCCATCGGCGGCGCCTTTGGTGGACGCGAAGACATGTCGATCCAAATCGTTCTTGCTTTGGCAGCGTGGAAATTACATCAGCGTGGCATCGACCGACCAGTGAAAATCATCTGGTCGCGAGAGGAATCCATCCTGGGACATCATAAACGCCACCGCTTCGTCATCCGGACGAAGTGGGGTGCTACAAATGATGGGAAGGTGATTGCCGCTGAGGTAGATGTCGTCCAAGACGGCGGTGCATATGCATGCACCTCCACCAAGGTGTTGGGCAACGCAACTTTGATGTGCACCGGCCCGTACGAGATACCGAATGTCAAGGTAGATGCTTATTCGGTGTATACCAATCACATCCCCGGTGGGGCCATGCGTGGTTTTGGCGGACCACAAGGCGCCTTTGCCGCTGAGAGTCAGATGAACAAACTGGCGGAGGCACTAGGGATGGACCCGGTAGAGATCCGTGCAAGGAATGTGCTAAAAGAAGGCGCTTTGCTTTCTGTGGGTACGCCGCTCCCGAAGGGTGTAACCATCGATAAGGTGATCGAGAAAGCGGCGGAGGCTGCACATTGGGAGCATACTGAGAAAGGTTGGCGACTTCCCGATCGGAAATTACTAGGGAAGCCTAAAGAACCTTACTTGCGCCGAGGAGTTGGTTTTGCTTGTGGCTTCAAGAACATAGGTTTCTCTTTTGGAGCGCCAGAACAGTGCTGGACCACCGTTGAACTCCATGGCGATGATGAGATAGAAGAGGTTGTTCTGTACCACGCCGGTGCTGATGTTGGTCAGGGAGCACATACAGTGATGGCGCAGATGGCAGCCGAAGCGGCGGGAGTGCCGATGGAAAAAGTGCGCCTGATCGTCTCTGATACAGCCAAAACGGACGATTCAGGATCAGCTTCCGCCTCGCGCATGACATTCATGTCAGGCAACGCCATTCTCGGGGCTGTGGAAGCGGCTTTGGTGAAGTGGCATCGCGAAGATCGACCAGCCATTGCCACTTATCAGTATCGACCACCACCAACCACGGCTTACGATTCTCAAACAGGCAAGTCGATGCCAAATATCACTTATGGCTACGTTGCTGAAGCAGCTAGTGTGGAAGTGGATATCGAGACTGGTCACATTCGTCTGCTGACAGTTGTATGCGCTGACGATGTTGGAAAAGCAGTCAACCCACAACTGGTCCAGGGGCAGATTGAGGGTGCGGTTGTCCAAGCTGGGGGCTATACCTTGATGGAGGATTTCCAAGAGGTGGATGGCTCAGTTTATACGGCTCACTTCTCCACATACCTTATCCCCACAGTCCTGGACATACCCGAAAGGGTTGAGTCAGTCATCCTCGAGTACCCCGAGCCGATCGGCCCGTGGGGTGCCCGGGGCATGGGGGAGATGCCATACATTCCGCTTGCTCCCGCCATCATAGCCGCTGTGCGCGATGCGGTGGGCGTGTGGTTTGACGAGTTCCCGCTGACGCCAGAGCGTGTGCTTCGTGGTTTACACGAGGTCGGGATACGGTGAGATCGGATTACCCGCTGGTTCTGATCCGGGGTGGGGGAGATCTAGCTACCGGAACGGCTGCTCGCTTACATCGCTGTGGTTTTCGCGTGGTTGTGACCGAGATCAGCAAACCCCTAGCTGTTCGACGGCTGGTCGCCCTAGCAGAAGCCGTGTACACCGGTGAGGTTCATATCGAGGAATTTCACGGCCGTCGGGTGGAGGACCTGGAGGCCGTGTTTCGGGTTCATGAAGAAGGGGCGATCCCGGTGCTTGTTGATCCAGCAGCGGATTGTCGGCGAAGCCTTCAGCCAGAGGTGCTTGTCGATGGACGGATGCGCAAAGCACCCCCGGAATTTGGGATGGAGGCAGCACTGTTGGTCATTGGGTTGGGACCGGGGTTCACTGCGGGCTTAGATTGTCACGCGGTTATTGAAACCAACCGGGGCCATAATATGGGTCGGGTGTATTGGGAGGGTAGCGCTGAGGCCGATACCGGTATTCCGGAAAAGATCGTCAACCATGATATCGACCGGGCATTGCGCGCGCCGAACTCGGGAAGGTTTGAGGGAAGGATACCGTTAGGCTCGATCGTCCGAGAAGGGGAGGTGATAGCCGCGGTTGATGATATCCCACTGGAGGCTCCCTTCGACGGTGCGCTACGAGGTCTTCTTCATAGTGGTCTGGAGGTGGAAGTTGGGATGAAGGTGGGCGATCTTGATCCGCGAGGTGAGCCTTCGTATTGCTATCAGATCTCGGATAAATCGCTTGCTATAGGCGGTGGGGTCATCGAAGCAATCCTCTCCCGCCCACAATTTCGTGTCCACCTGGAGGGATGAGATGCGTCTGGCGGATGCCCTGCGGGTGGATCAGAAGCGGGTCATCGCGTTCACAGGTGCTGGGGGCAAATCGACTGCAATCGACCATCTGACAAAAGAGATTTCAGTGAGCAACCCGGTCGTAGTGACGACCACGACCAAATTACACCGTAACCAATCATCGATCGCTGAAGCACACCTCATTGCCCAAAACCCAGGAGAGTTGAGCCGCCTGTCTACGTTGCTCGGCAACCACACTTCGGTATTGGTTACTGGTGAGGTAGTGGAAGGGGAACCGAAGTGGTCGGGACTGGATCAATCCACCATCGAAGCTCTTCATACCATCACCCAAACAGCCGGAGCTGTATTGCTGATCGAGGCTGATGGCGCTCGAGGATGTTCCTTGAAAGCGCCTGCAGGGCACGAGCCGGTCATCCCAGCTTTTGTCGATCTGGTCGTGCCGGTAGTTGGCCTTGATGTGGTTGGTGCTGCTTTGAACGGTAAATGGGTGCACCGGCCGGAGCTTGTCGCTTCCTTACTTGGATTGACGATGGGGGACCGCCTAGGGTGGGAACATGTGGCTTCCCTGGTGTCGGATCCGTCGGGTGGTCTGAAGGGAGTACCTCAGAATGCTGAAGTCCGCGTCTTGCTGAATAAGGCGGATACACCAGATCGCATTGCGGAAGGTGGCATAATTGCCGGGAGGCTCCTGGCATCGCCCCGGATAAGTGCTGCTGTTATTGCGTCGGTAACCAAGCCCAATCCTGTTGAGGAGGTTATTGGGCGTGTGGCGGGTGTTGTATTGGCGGCAGGAGATTCAAAGAGACTCGGGCAGCCCAAGCAACTTGTCAATTGGCGGGGACGTCCGCTGGTCTGGCACGCGGTTCAGGCGGCACTTGGAGGTGGGCTGTCACCGGTGGTTGTAGTTATTGGCGCTGAAGCGAAAAGTGTCTGCCAGGTGCTAGCTGGTGACCGGGTGATCTTCGTCGAGAACCCGGAATGGGCCGATGGTCTGAGCACATCGTTAAATGCCGGATTATCGGATGTAGAGGAGCACGCTGAAGCGGTTGTCCTATTGTTATCCGATATGCCGTTTGTCGATGAAGGGTTGGTGAGCGCGCTGGTTACAGAACATCGTCGTACTCTTTCGCCACTGGTGGCTCCTCGAGCAGGCGGTCACCGGGCAAATCCTGTGCTCTTCGATAGGGTGACATTTCCCGCGCTTCACGCGGTGCAAGGGGACCATGGAGGGCGAGGACTTTTCCAGCTCTTTTCTAAAGTTTGGATAGAATGGGATGAGTCGATCCTTTTTGATCTCGATTCGCCTGAAGACCTGCGGCGACTGAGGGAACTGGAATGATCGCATACTTGATGGTAGAAGACCCTCGAACCCGCCATGATCTAGATGCCCCTGAAGCCTATTGAACGGCGAGTTCCAGAATAGGATGCATTGACCTGGTTTTGATCGGGGTGCTATAATCTGCCCGTGAGTGTCACCGTTCTCATGCATAATAATACAGATATGAATAATCCCAACGCTGATGGTCGAGACCATCGGGTGGAGGATGTTTCTGCCTCGTGAGAGAGCAGTTTTCGTACCTAATCGCCGCCCGATGTCGCATCGACCGGGCGGCGAAATGTTTACCAACCTGGAGGCATGATGTACAAGACACACTCTTGTGGTGAGATAAGCCCTGAGCATATAGGTCGGAGGGTCACCCTCGCAGGTTGGGTCAACCGACGTCGGCATCATGGTGGGTTAATATTCTTGGACCTACGCGATCGTTCTGGGATCGTCCAGGTTGTGGCAAATCCGGAGACCTCGACTGCTGCTCATGATAGGGCAGAGATCGTGCGTAACGAGTGGGTTGTTCAAGTGGAGGGTGTTGTTCAGCAACGCCCAGCGGGGATGGAGAACCCGGAGCTTCCAACCGGTCAGGTTGAAGTTGATATTGCTAAGCTAAAAGTGCTTAATCCTGCCCGTACACCTCCATTTCCAATCAACGAAGAAACCGAGGTCGATGAGATGATACGCTTGAAGTATCGCTATCTCGACCTGCGGCGTCAGCGCATGCAGAGGATCCTTGAATTGCGCCACCGGATTGTGAAGTACATACGCGACTTCCTCGATGAACGGGGTTTCTGGGAGATTGAAACCCCTATTCTGTTCAAGACTACACCAGAGGGCGCCAGGGATTACTTGGTGCC
>JAUVOZ010000197.1 GCA_030598885.1 Anaerolineae bacterium
GTTAGGGGAGGCATTCTTCCAATGGGAGGTGGCAACGGCTATCGCCTGCCATCTGATCGGTGTGAATGCATTCGATCAACCAGATGTCCAAAGAGCGAAAGACCGGACCAATGAACTGCTTGAGGTCTACCACAAGCGGGGATCGCTTCCCCAACCGAAAACACTGTGGCAGGGACAGGGGGTGACGATCCTTGGTGAAGCAAGCGCCTCCATAAGAATGCAAGACAAAACATTAGAGGAAGCGGTTGCTCAGCTGTTAGGAAAGATGGGCGATCATGAAGCGTTGATTTTCCTGATCTATCTACGTCAACAAAGCGCCGTGATAAAGCAGATGACCAGAGTGCGTCGTGCGATTCGAGATAAGTTGAATAAAGTCTCCACACTGGGTTTTGGACCTCGCTATTTACACTCGACAGGTCAAATCCATAAAGGTGGACCGAATCGAGCGGTATATCTGTTGGTCACAGCTGAACCGGAGAAAGACATAAAAGTGCCCGAGTTTGGAATTGATTTTGGTGTTCTTGAACGCGCTCAAGCTATAGGTGATCTTAGGGCACTGCAGGCACTGGGACGGCGGGCTTATGGCATACACCTTGAGTCGCCGACGAAGTTCCGGGATCTGGCGAAAGCGCTTCTAGCATCAGTTGATCGCGTATGATCTTGCGATAAGGTATTTAAATGGCTTTAAAGCAAGTCGATAAAATACCCCAAACGCTCAAAGGGATACCCAAACGCAGGTATGAGGATCTATTGTGCGCTCTCGAAGATTTCGTTGGACCCAATCATCAAGCCCGCACACGCGGGCTTGGAAAATTGCTTGCTCTTGATGCTCACCGGCGTTCACCCCTAGTGGCAACCATTCTTGCCGACCGAATTAGTGAAGTAGACCTTGAATTGCGATTGACGATCGTGAAAGCATTGGCTATGGTATTGAAGCCCGGTGTCGATGGTTTAGGTCCTTCGGATAACGTCAACCGCTGGTTGTGCCACGATCTCGGGCGGATGCGAACGCGAGATATTTACGCTCTTCTTCAGGTATTGGCTAACTCGATGGAATACCTCGAGCCAGTCTGTTGTGTCATGGCCGCGTGTTCATTTGCCGGGGAAAATTTGGAACGCATTATATCCGACCATAAAAACGATGTTAGCATACGAATTGCTGCTGCGGAGGCGATCGGCAGGATTGGTTTCCTCGATGCCGAAGCCACTCTAAAGGCTCTGCTTCGCCGTCTATCCGATCGAAAAAAGGATCAAACGCCCCTTACTCCGGAGGTGGATCAAGAAGTAGAAGCACTCCTACCGGCGATCCGTAAGACACTGCACATCCTCCAGGAAGCGAAAGATTGAGACGATCTAGGAACGGGGGATATCGCCCAGAGTCGCGGCGTATTCTATTTGGGGCAGATGAGCCAATATTCGCCGCTCTGCCAGAGCGAGTGCTTGCGAATCTGCGTCACCCGGCATCAGAGAACGCTCTCCTGTGGAACCTTCTATACCCTTTAGCTCAACCTGATCTTAAGCTTAGTGACTTCTTGAAGCTTCGCCCACTGTGGGGAACATCCGCTTTGACAGAAGTCGATGATGATGGCATGACGCCGTATTTTTGGGGATACAGTGTTGCAGGTGAACGTCTTTCGCTTTTGGACGAGATCCTGTGTGACGTCGATGGTGTAGGTCAGAAGACAGAAGTTGATGTCTTTCTTGTTGGCCGTCGAAATCTGGTTTTAGTTGAGGCGAAACATATGAGCGGTCTGGGACGTTGCTCACGTTATGGTCGACAACGATGTCCGGAAATTCATACTTCGGACAGTGACCCGGGTGATGGCTGCCGATATCATAAAGAAGGGAAGGCTAATTTTCAGGTCCACATGAGCTTTGACCTGCCTACAGCTCCTAAATCCCATTCGCCTCCCTGCAATAGACATTACCAATTAGGACGCAAACTTTTGGTGGGTAACGCTCTAGCCGAGCATTTAGAACGAATACTTCATCTTTGGTTGATCATTCCACGTTCGCGATGGAGATCTTTCGAGACTGATTGGTTGGATTTTATCGATCGTGTTAGAGATGATAAGCTTTGGCGTCGCATGCGGGTATTGACTTGGGAGGATATTCAACAGATATCATAGGTTTGGCAATGAGTTAAAGATGTAATTGACTGACTTGTTGAGAAGCAAAATATAAATTGCAGAGCCCTCCTCATTTGAGGAGGGCTCGTATTTCGAGAGAATCATTGGCTGTTCATAGCCTGACAGCAGGTTGTATGTGGGAGGATGGACCCCACAAATGGGAGGCTGTGGCTTGACGAATAGAACAGATGTGCTATACTGGGGGGAGCAAGTGTCGATTTCAAATGGGTTAAGGAGAGAGTAATGTGACCGGCCGACGAAAGAAATCTAGCGGTGATTCAAATGGGGATGTCATCGAACGCGACGTGGCCCTCTCGGAAGCTTTGGCTGAGATCAACAAACGCTACGGAGATGGTGCCGTGATGCGCCTGGGAGAAGCGACGCACATGATGGTGGAGTCGATTCCGACGGGTTCGTTGGCGCTGGATATTG
This sequence comes from Anaerolineae bacterium, assembly GCA_030598885.1. Lineage (GTDB taxonomy): Bacteria > Chloroflexota > Anaerolineae > Anaerolineales > E44-bin32 > DUEZ01. The sequence goes on from JAUVOZ010000197.1 coordinate 2,562, forward strand.
CGCTGGGGGTAGGGGGCATCCCGCGTGGGCGAGTGACGGAAATCTACGGACCGGAAGCCTCCGGCAAGACGACGCTCGCGCAACATATCGTTGCGGAAGCGCAGCGCCGGGGGGGCGTATGTGCCTTTATCGACATGGAGCATGCGCTGGATCCTCCATATGCGGCCCGATGCGGGGTGGATGTAGACAACCTGTACATTGCGCAACCGGACATGGGGGAGCAGGCGTTGGAGATAGCCGAGACGTTGGTGAGGAGTGGGGCGGTAGAGGTAGTGGTGATCGACAGTGTGGCGGCGCTGGTGCCGCGGGCGGAGATAGAGGGGGACATGGGGGACCCGCACATGGGGATGCAGGCGCGGCTGATGAGTCAGGCGCTGAGGAAATTAAGTGGAGTGATCAAGCAGACGAACACGGCGGTGATCTTCACCAATCAATTGAGGCAGAAGATAGGGGTGGTGTTTGGGAATCCTGAGACGACGACGGGAGGAAGAGCGCTGAAGTTTTATGCCTCGGTGAGATTGGATATAAGGCGGATAGAGAGCATAAAAGTGGGGCAGGAGGTAGTGGGCAATCGAATGAGAGTGAGGGTGGTGAAGAACAAGGTGGCGCCGCCGTTCAAGGTGGCAGAGTTTGACATCATGTATAACGAGGGGATCTCGAAAGTGGGGGGAATATTGGATCTTGGAGTGGAGATGGAGTTGATCGAGAAGAGGGGTTCGTACTACTCGTATGGAGATCTGAGGTTGGGGCAAGGAAGAGAGAA
>JAUVOZ010000173.1 GCA_030598885.1 Anaerolineae bacterium
GTTCCGGTACAAAGACCGGTGATCAATGAGACTACCGCCCTTGGTACTGCCTTCCTCGCCGGTCTCGCGGTCGAATTGTGGCCTTCCCTAGAAGCACTTTCAAGTCTTTGGCAACAAGACCAACAATTTTCGCCGCAAATCTCCGAAGATCGACGACGCTCCCTGTATGACCAATGGAAGCGTGCGGTCAAACGTTGTCGTGCGTGGGTTGTCCCAGAATGATGATTGCGTGTTCAAGATACCTATTGGTGGGGATCACATTTCCCTGGTGGAAATACCACACGAAGAAATCCTGAATTTGACACTCTCTAATTCTATGGCACAATGAACTCGTTATGCCCACGCTATCAACTCAGCTTCTGGTTATTGGCGGTGGATCTACCGGCCTCGGTGTCGCCTGGGATGCTTGTCTGCGCGGCATCAAGGTTGTACTTGTCGAACAAGGTGATCTAGGCCAGGGTACCTCCGGTCGCTATCACGGCTTGCTACATTCTGGCGGCCGTTATGTCATCTCCGATCCAACCTCAGCCCGTGATTGCGCGGTTGAAAACCAAGTTCTCCGCCATATCGCTCCTCATGCTATCGAGGACACCGGCGGGCTTTTCGTGGCTACACCCGCGGATCCGGTCGATTTCCCCGATCGCTGGTTTGCAGCCTGCCAGGAGTTGGGCGTATCGGCAGAGGAAATCACAGCCACCGAAGCGTTACGTCTAGAGCCGGCACTCAACCCACGCATATCGCGCGCCTTTCGTGTCCAGGACGGTTCTCTCGATTCCTTCGATCTGCTCCACGCCCTTACTGCGGCGATCAAACGAACCGGCGGGCAGGTGTGGCTCAAGCACCGAGTAGAGAAGCTGATAATTAACGTCAACACGATTGTCGCCGCCGAGGTTAGAGCCCTAGATACTGGCGAACTTATAACTATCGGAGCTGACTTTTTCATCAATGCCACCGGACCATGGGCAGGGCAGACCGCATCCTTGGCTGAGATCCAGTTACCAATTACCCTTGATAAGGGCTCAATGGTCGCCATGGCAACCCGACCGGTTCATACGGTCATTAACCGCTGCAGACTCCCTTCCGATGGCGACGTCATCGTCCCGGTCGGAACCGTCGCCGTGCTCGGCACCACCGATGTGGAAGTCCAACAACCCACCGACATTACTATCGAACCCTGGGAGGTTGACTTCCTCCTGGCTCAAGGAGAGATCCTGGTTCCCCAGCTGGCTCACCAGCGACCCATGCGCGCCTGGGCTGGTGTACGACCACTTTACCGACCCAATAAAGTTGATCTTGGAAACACCCGGGAGCTTCCCCGCTCACACATTATTCTCGACCATGCCGATCGTGACGGTCTCCATGGCCTGATCAGTGTTTTTAGTGGCAAGCTGACCACTTTCCGTCTGATGGCCGAGCAGGTTACGGATTTGGTTTGCAAGCACATGGGTATCGCCGCAGTTTGCCTCACGGGCGAAACTCCATTAACCCCGACATCCCGATCATTCTACAAGCTGCCGGACCGGTTGGCTAAGCTAGAGGCCACAACCTCTCATGATTTTCCCCAGGTGATATGCGAATGTGAATTAGTGACCCGGTCAGCTATCGAGGAGGCTTTGCGAGCTACTTCGACCCATGACCTGGACGATGTTCGACGAGGTCTGAGGCTTGGTATGGGACCCTGCCAGGCCGGGTTCTGCGCATACCGTGCGGCCGGCATCGCGCATGAAGTCGCGCCACCTGGCGGCAGTCTTACAACTTTCCTCGAAGAGCGTTGGCGGGGAATGGTGCCCCTGGGATGGGGACATACGCTACGCCAGATGGAATTGATGCGCCGTGTTTATCTCGAGCTTCTCCAAACGCACTCCCTCCCGGAGCCAACGGAATGACTGAGGTTCTAATCGTTGGCGCAGGGTTGACGGGTCTTTTCGCCTCACTTCTGGCAGCTGAGCACGGCGATGCGGTCACCTTAGTAGCCCAAGGTCGCGGAGGACTCGGACTGTGCCATGGTTGCATCGACATCTGGGGACGGGCAACACCCTCCCGAGCACTCAGTCGCCTGCGTAAGAGTCATCCTTATCGCCTGGCCGGTAAGGCAGCCTTGCATGCGGCGGTTGAATTCTTCAACGAAATCACCCAACAGGCAAAATATCCATTTTCCGGCAGCATTTCGCGCAACCTGCGTCTACCAACCGCGTTAGGCTCCATTCATTCTACAGCCCTTGCACCACAATCCTTGGCACAGGGTGATTTAGACGATGCAACATCCTTTGCCCTTGCCGGCATCGACAACCTGCGTGATTTTTATCCCCAACTTGCAGCATCCAACCTCCGCCACACTGGCATCGCAGTACAAAGCATTCTCGAACTCCCCATACCTTTGGATGGCATACGTCACGACTTTTCCACCTCCGACCTCGCTCAGCTATTCGATCAACCTAATTGGCGAGAAGAAACCGCTCGGATCTGGAAACCTCATCTGACAGGTATTAAACGCCTTGGTCTACCGGCTGTACTCGGCCTTCGTGATCCACAGCATGTCCTTGAAGATATGCAGGAAAGACTTGGCGTGACCCTATTTGAAATTCCCACCCTGCCTCCTTCCACTCCTGGCTTGCGTTTGGAAGTCATCTTACGCCGCAGAGCGCTCAATACCGGAGTACATCTCATTGAGGGTCCTCGAGCCGTTGGGCGGATTGACGGTAGGTCGAAAGGCCGCCGCGTATCTGGAGTCGTCCTGCAAACCGCCGGCGGTCCTCGTATTCACCCCGCGGATGTGGTCATACTGGCAACCGGCGGAATTTTGAACGGAGGAATTGTCTTCCAGCAGAACGGAAGTGTTCAAGAATCAGTGTTCGATATGCCGGTGAATTACGATGAGGGCAGGCATTGCTGGACGACGACCTCGCCAATCGATTCTCAGCCTTATTCAGCTTACGGGATTCTAGTTAACGATCACCTGCAACCCCTTGATGCCAAGGGCGCACCGATCTTCGACAATCTGTATGCCGCTGGAGGTCTGCTTGGAGGCGCAGACAGAACCATGGAAGGATCCCGCCAGGGCATTGACCTAGCCACCGCATATCGCGCCGTCGAGGTCGCGCTGGGATGATTCCACCCTCGTTCACCACCGACCTATGCTTGAAGTGCAACATCTGCACTGCAGCCTGCCCGGTTGCGGCGGTCACTGATCTGTTCCCAGGACCCAAATCCATCGGCCCTCAAGCAGAGCGCTTCCGTCATCCTCGCCTACCGATGCCGGATGTGTCGGTCGACTGGTGCTCAGGGTGCGGTACGTGCTCACGCGTATGCCCACATGGTGTTGCGGTGGCGGAAATCAATATTCTGGCCAAAGGTCGCCTTGCAGAAGAAAGGCGTGTGCCCGTCCGTGACCACATAATTTCTCACCCTGAAATTATCGGGCGTTTAGCCTCCCCAGTCGCTGCCTTGGCTAACACCTCGTTAAGTTTTCGTCCAACTCGATGGTTGCTGGAGAAAATGGTGGGAATCAGTCGCCATGCGCCCATGCCAACCTTCACCAGAACTCCTCTTCGTAAACAATTTCCCGATCGATGCTTCGACACCCCATTAGACGTGGAACATGACCTCGAACACACTGTGGCCTTCTTTCACGGTTGCAGTAACAACTATTACGAACCTGAACTAGGCGGGTTAACGATTGCCATCCTCGAGCGGTTGGGATTCGAAGTGGTCATACCACCTCAAATATGTTGTGGGCTTCCTCTGCAATCCAATGGACTGTTCGACGCTGCTCGCCGTCACGCTCATGCCAATATCACCTGGTTGGCACCCTTCGCCAAGCAGGGAATACCCATTGTGGGAACTTCGACATCATGTACGTTGATGCTCAAGCATGATTATCGGGCTATACTGGGAATACAGGGGGA
>JAUVOZ010000192.1 GCA_030598885.1 Anaerolineae bacterium
ATATAGTCGGCATCAACGTCGGCCTGAAGTTTATCGCTCAGTGCCACGCGATTGCAAACGTCACACTCTTCACTTGTGACGGCCGGATTTGTTGAGCTAGCTGACACAAACGGAATGCGTGCCGCACTCAGAATCGGCACCAGTGCAAGCGTCTCACCTGTGCACATTCCACCCTGAATTGCCACGATCGAGGGATCGGCAGCAAATTTATTGCCGACTATAGTTGCCGCGTCACCATCGCAAGCGCCGTCCTCGGTCACCAGCTCAAAGTCATGTCCTTCAAAACCGCCGGCTGCGTTGAGATCATCTACGGCCAGCTCGGCTGCTTGAGCGATGTCAAGACCGGGATCGGGGATTGGTCCAGTAAGACCCGTTGATTGTCCAATACGGATCGTCTCACCTGGGGCGATGACAACATAGCCAGCTGCCATGAGTTCCTCAGCGGTCATGCCCAAATAGATTCCAGCTTCTGCTGGTTCATCTGGAGGCTCTGGTGGTGCCTCGGTGGGCTCCACCGCTGGCACCTCGGTCGGCGCGGCAGGCTCCTCAGTTGGTGCAGCTGGTGCGCAGGCTGAAATCAGCATGCTGGCGACCATTAGCATAACCATCAATGTTGTTAAGCGTTTCATGACTTTCTCCTCCTAAGGATCTTACTCGGCTTGCACCGAGTGTACTTGGAAATACTCTGACAAAATAGGAATTGGTGGCGGTGTCTCCTCCTTTCACTTATCAACCGGTTATCCTGGATAATGCACGAACTCCTTTAGATAATCGCATATAACTGATACATCATGGTGTCTTCTAGGCTCGGGTAAACGCTAGGCACCTCCCGGTTGGGAGGTGCTCCACGCTTGTTGTAAAGTTCTTGGGTCGCGTTACACCACCATAACCGGAACCGGCTATTGAAGCCCTAGCCAGTAATAAATACGCCAGTGTATTGAAATAGCGAGCATCCGGTTGGTGGAGGTCATCTCTTTGCAACCTCTCCGAAGACGGTGGTAAGTTAGCTAATACATTATCACAGGTTCTAAGGTTGTCAAGCATTATTGTTTCTTAAATTTGATCGACGGAACTTTCAACATCAGGAAGTATTTATATTACTTAGCCGGCAATCTTTTTAGGTCGCTCCCTCACCATCGATGGAACCAGTGCTCTGGCTTGAATAAAGTAATTTCTCCCGAATCATCAAACCCGAACCACGGATCTTTAACGCAAGATCGGCAGCCAGGTTGTACATCAAATTGTAGCCCAGTGTCGGATCATCATCGCAGATTTGCATCAACCCCTGACGGGGGATGATGATCAACAGGGTCTCATGGCTCGCGCTTCGAGCGCTGGCTGAACGCAGGCCACGATCGACCAGAGCCATCTCGCCGAACGATTGGCCACGACGCAGGGTGGCGATTGTCGTCGGACGGCTGGATGTATCGGGACGGTCACTGACCAACGCAGGATCAAATAGGATTTCCACTTGACCGTGAGCGATAATGTAAAGCTCATCGCTGGCTGACTTCTCTTCAAAGATGATCTCACCTACGCCGAATCGTTTCTCCTCACAGATCGAAGCCACCTTCTCAATTTGTGCGGGAGAGAGATCATGGAAGATGTCCGCCTGTATAAGTATGCCGACGTAGGTCATGGTGAAATTGCTCCCCTCAAAGGCTTCTGACAGTCTAGCATAAGATCTCCAGAAAAGGGAAACGTTTCAGCCTGCTTGACGCTTTTCATCTGCGACGATAGGATTGATATAGAGGTTAACCCCGAGCGATGAGACGACGTCAAATAGGCGAGTGGGGTGAGGCGGTTGCTTTACACCACTTAGAGTCTAAGGGCTACTGCATTCGCGCTCGGAATTGGCGCACACCTGAGGGGGAGATAGATATCGTGGCGCAGGATGGTGATACGATTGTATTCGTTGAAGTCAAGGCACGCACCACTCGGGACTTCGGATGGCCTGAGGAGAGCATCACTGTTGCCAAACGACGGCGTCTCCAGCGAGTCGCATGGGCTTATCTCCAAGCCCATGAAATGTTAGATGCAATGTGGCGGATTGATGTCATCGCAATTGATCGTTCATCATCAGGAGCTGTCGAGAGATTGGAGCACTACGTTAGTGCTGTCGACGGTGAGCCAGGGCGCTTATGACGAAGTTGCCTCCTCTAGTCGCAATTATCGGTCCCACGGCTGTCGGTAAGACAGAGATTTCTATCCATATAGCTGAGCAATTGAATGGAGAGATCGTCTCCGCCGATTCGAGGTTACTGTATCGTGGGATGGACATAGGTACTGCCAAGCCCTCGCCGGAGGACCGTGCCCGCGTACCTCACCATCTGATAGATGTTACCGAACCGGAAAACCCATGGAGCCTGGGGCTCTTTCGGCGCGCGGCACATGAAGCAATCGAAGCGATCCATCTTCGAGGAAGATTACCATTCCTTGTCGGAGGGACAGGTCAGTATGTGTTGGCTATTTTGGAGGGTTGGTCCCCACCTCCGAAATCTGACGATCCCGATGTGCGGAGTGAACTGGAAAATTTTGCTTCTGCGCATGGTTCACAGGCATTGCATGAACGACTAGCAGATATCGATCCTGATACAGCGTCACGCATCGATCACCGCAACGTTCGACGGGTTGTACGAGCGTTGGAGATTTACCATGTTACCGGCTTCCCCCCCAGCCAGCAACGAATAGTTCAACCCCCGCCTTTCCGTGTTCTGCGAGTGGGTCTCTCTTTACCGCGATCTGAGCTATACGCTCGGATTGACGCCCGAATCGATGCCATGCTCGAAACCGGATTGGTAAAAGAGGTTGAAGGGTTGTTAGCGCGCGGGCTACCTCCGGATTTACCGGCGATGACGGCCATCGGCTACCGTCAAATTGCGGGTTACCTGCAAGGGGTAATCAGCCTGGATGAAGCAGTGCGCCAGATGCGCCGTGCGACCCGTCAATTTGTCCGCCGTCAGTCGAATTGGTTCAAGGCGGATGACCCCCATATCCACTGGTTTGAAGCTAGGCAAGGGGTTGAGGAAAGTATTGAGGGGTTGGTCAGGACCTGGCTTGGGGAGAATGGTGATTGACAAAATATGCTCGGATTGAAAACTACAGGTTAATGTCATCCCGAACGAGCAAGGTGAGTGAGGGATCTCCTCCGGAGCATCGTTAGGGAATCAAGTTGGTAGCGTGGAGACTCCACGCAGCATAGCAGCTCGGAGTGACACTACCCTAGGCGTATGTAAAACCGAACGAGCAAAGGGAGTGAGGGATCGCCGCCGGAGCCTGGTAATGGAATGAAGTTGGCAGCGTGGAGACTCCTCGCAGCATTGCTGCTCGGAGTGACATTAATGGGTGTAGGAAAGCAATAAGAATCTATTAATGCCTAGCTATTCCAGGTGGAAAGATTGATAGAAAAAACAATTGGACAGTAGGG
>JAUVOZ010000185.1 GCA_030598885.1 Anaerolineae bacterium
AACAGTCGTCATCAGCTAATATCCACGGGTGGGGTGAGGGTGGCTGGATCCGCTAGCGGATCGGCCTGAGCTTGGCGAAAGGCCTCGGTCACTTCAGCCTCGACTTCAGAATCGATCTGCCGCCGAAAATCAGAGGTGAGACGCTTAGCGTGAAACGGAAGTGGGTCGCGTTTCCGGTATCGAATAACCTCCTGCGGATCACGTGTGTCGTCACCTTTAGAGTGGGGTGCGTAGCGATAAGTGTGTAAAACCAGGGCACGTGGTCCTTCGCCGGCGCGCACGCTAGCTACTGCAAATCGCGCGATCGAATTAATCTCAAGCACATCAACCGTGTCGGCTTCATCTGTCGGGATAGCAAAGGCATTAAATCGTTCCGATATACCACCTGCTAGATTGATCTGGATCGAGGTGGTTTGAGCATAACGATTATTTTCGAGGATGAAGAGCACCGGTAGGCGCCAAAGTGAAGCCATGTTGAGGCTTTCATAGACCACCCCCTCGCCAAGGGTTCCATCACCAAGGAAGGCAAACACGATCCTTCCCCTCCGGTGGGCTTTCTCAGCATAGGCCATTCCGACGGCTAGTGGAATTGTGCCACCCAAGATACCACTGGCATAGAAGTCCTTCCACATTACATGCTGGCTACCTCCACGCCCTCCGGTCACGCCGGTTTCACGGCCCATTAGCTCCGCCGCTAAAGTATGCATCGACCCACCATAGGCAAGGAAGTGGCCGTGGCAACGATGGTTGCTGACAACAATATCCCCCTCATTCAGGCAGGTTAGAACGCCAACCGCATCCGCCTCCTGACCGATATAAGTATGGGTCGTGCCATAGAATATACCCTTCGAGTAAGAATCCAACACTTTCTCCTCGAAGCGGCGGATGCGTAACATTTGACGGTAGAGTTCTTGATTATCGACCGGTGGATGACTAACCAAGGGTTGCCTCGCTCGTGATATGAGTCTCACCCAACACTAAGACTATGAAATGATACCATCAGACTGCCATTACCACGCAAGATTGCCAACTTAAAATACACAAGCCGCCCTATGATATGGGCGGCATGTGAGATCGAGCTCGATCGAAATTGTTCTGTTACATGTTCGCCTTAGCAAAGTCCTTGCTCACGATACGCCAAGCCTCGTGTGTGCCACCGGGAGCCTTGGTCACCGCGAAGTAGCGCGTCCTACCCTTTGCTTCTCTCGTCTCGATCCGCCAATCCGAAGCCTTGAATTTGGTGCGTGACTTGACATCAAAGAATTCAAGTGTTTCCATGTGTTTCCTCCTCAGTTATTCTCTCTCAAGCCTAAGTCTTACCTACCATACTATCTGTCTTCTTTCATTCGCGCAAGTCTGACTTTGGTACATTTCCAGTTATTATAAACCTGTTTTTACATTGTTAACCATCCTTACTTCCCATGAACTCCTCCGCGGACGCGTGCCCCGGCTGGCTGATCCCCTCACGCCATAGCACCCTCCAGAGAGTGAGCAATAGGATTTTGACATCCAACCATAGAGACCAATTGTCCACATACCAAACATCGAATCGGAACTTATCCTCCCAGCTAAGCACATTCCGCCCATTGACCTGAGCCCAGCCGGTTATCCCTGGGAGCACATCGTGCCGTCGTGCTTGTTCCGGGGTGTATCGCTCAAGGTATTGCATTAAGAGCGGTCGCGGTCCTACAAGGCTCATCTCTCCTCGTAGCACGTTGATCAATTCGGGCAACTCATCAAGGCTGAAAGAGCGCAGAAGACGCCCCAAGCCGGTCAGCCGTTCCGAGTCGGGAAGCAGGTTACCCTCCGCGTTACGCGAGACCTTCATCGTGCGGAACTTATATAAGGTAAAGGGTTTCCCCTGATAACCCGGGCGAACCTGGCGAAAGAGCACCGGCTGACCGAGTTTCAATCGTACCAAGAGGGCGACTAATCCGAGCAACGGACTGATCAAGATCGTGCCGGGTATCATCAGCGCCAAGTCGAACAAACGCTTACCGGTGGGGACACCCTCAGGAAACAACTGTGCCCTCACTCTGTTTCACTCCTGCCCCGATGCACGGCTTCCATAACCCGTTCCATCTTCCCTGCCAATGCTGGACGGTTGAAGTGTTGGGTTACATATGCACGCCCAGCCATACCCATATGTTTGCCCTCCTCAGGATCCGCGACCAGCCGATTTACAGCTGTTGCCAGTGCCTCGGAGTCTCCCGGCGGGACGAAAACCCCAGCCCCGGCATCTTCCACCACCTCCCGGATCACTCCATCGACCGCCAGCACCACCGCCCGTCCAGCAGCCATGTAGTCGAATACCTTATTGGGATAGGTGGTTTTGTATGCCTCAACCGGTTTCAGGATGGCAACGCAGACGTCAGCCGCGGCCAGCACCTCCGGCATCTCTGCTTTCGCCACCGGTGGCAGAAAACACACATTCTGTAAAGCCATAGTTTCCGACCGGGCAATCAGATTTAGCTTCTCTTTACCATCACCGACGAAGACGAAGACGACCTCCGGGTGATCGCTCAACCTTTCTGCTGCACTAAGGACTACTTCAAGATCATTGGACATCCCATGTGCCCCGGCGTACAGGACCACGAACTTACCTTCTAACCCATAAGTCCGCCGAAAGGATTCTCCTTCGGCATGAGGATCAAACATCGAAACATCAACCCCGTTGGGTATCAGATCGACAGCCCGCGCCCCACGCAGTCGCACATGCTCAACGTAGCCGGGAGAATTAACAACTACGTGATCTGCCTTCTGGTAAAGGAATCGTTCCAACCATTCAGATAGGCGAATTAGCAGAGGTTGACGAAGTACACCCACTGCCACGGCGAAGAACGGCCACAGATCACGCACCTCGAACAGAAACCGCGCGCGCTTCAAACGAGCCAGAAGCCAAGCGGTGAGGCCCTGGAACATCGGCGGTGAGGTCCCCCATACCAGATCAATCTCGCGCACCCTTATACCGTTCACCAAGGATGAGATCATGAAGCTGAAGAAGCTCAACATGCGGTGGATGAAAGAACGATGCCAAGCTGGGTATGAATAACAGCGCCAGATTACCACACCGAGATCATCGACCTCACGCTGCACCCAGCCACTTGCCGTATGCTGCCCGGTCAGATAGCTCACCTGCCCGGTCAACACCGTCACCCGATGGCCCAAAGCCACAAGGTGGCGGGAGAGTTCGTGATGTCGAGTGCCTCCCGGCTCACCCAGCGTGGCGAAGGCTTGATGGATCAACAAGATGTGCATCGTTTATATCCAGGCTTTCGCTCTCAACTTTCAACCAGGCGAGAGCCGACAGACCGTCACCGGGGTCTCGCCAACCAACCGACAGTTTATGCGGATCGGCATCGTTGAACAACCACCATGTCTCCATACGGAACGGAAGAGAGCCTTCGACCTCGGTTACCAAGCGAAGCGCTGGTTCCAACATTGCATAGGACCTCGAGCGCCATCCCCAAAGATGCCCCCCACTTCCAGTTTCCTCACCCTCAACCAACACCCCAGCGCGGTACACACCTACTGGCCCCTCGGAACCTCCAAATCCCACCTTCAACCGACCCTGTGCCAATGTCAAGCCAAGATATCTCCCTTCCAGCTGCCCCTGCTCATCTGGGAGCAACCATCCAGCGTGGGCTCTATGGAGGCCGTCACCACATAGATCG